>JBIKYW010000165.1:0-6783 GCA_044355055.1 Planctomycetota bacterium
TGCCCGCTGGCGCGGATCTTCGCGGTGAGCTCGGCGACGCCCGCGAGCTCGGGCCCGCGCGCGAGGGGCTGCGCCGTCTCGAGCACCTCGAGCGCGCGCTCCTTCTGTCCGCCGGCCTCAAGCGCCTTGGCCTTCTCCAAGAGCTCCTTCGACGCGTCCTTGAACCACTTGTCGCGCTTTGCGACCAGCGGGTCGACCGCCTTCAGCTCCTTTTGGAGCTCCTTGTCCGGCGTGCTCATCCCCGCGAGCGCGCGGTCGAGGTGCAGCGCGGCCTCGTCGTTCTTGCCCTGCCGAGCGAGCGCTTGTCCGAGCAGTCCGTCGACCGCTGCCGTCGGAGCCGACGTCGCGAGGTGCGCGCGCAGCTTGCTCTCTACCTCGGCCCACTTGCCCGCCTTGGCCAGCTCTCGGGCATCTCCGAGCGCATCCAGCGGAGCCCATGCGGCTACCCCGAGCGTCGCCAGCGCGAGCGCTCCGAGGGTCCAGCGCAGCTTGTCCGTCCGAATCATCGTGTGGATCTCTGGTTCCTTCCGCGTCCGCAGGGGCGCCATCTCGGCCCCAGCCGCTACGGACGACGCGAGGGAACGTGAGGATACCGAGCGCCAGTGCACCCTGCCGAGCCGCGGACTGAATCCGCCGCGTGCTTGTGTCCGAAATACATGGGTGACATGGCACGCGCTCGGAAGATCGTCGGTGGTGTGGTGGGGCTCCTCGCGCTCGCGGTCGGACTGACGGCCTGCGCGGGGCTCTCGAAGGAAGAGGTGGGCGCGCGCCTGCTCGCCCTCCCGAAGAACGCGGAGCTCCAAAAGCTCGGCGTGCAGGTGCGCGCAGGTAAAGCCAAGGTTGGGGGGCGCGAGCTCGAAGCCGAGTTTCGTTACCTCCACATCCCCGCGCGTCCGGGGGCCGGTGGGGCGCCGATCGTGTTCCTCCACGGCACGCCCTCGACGATGACGAACTGGGCGGCGCTGCTCTTCGCGACCGGAGCGGAGCCCGCGCTCGCGGGCGACTGCGATGTGTACTTGCTCGAGGTGGCTGGACACGGACAGTGCCGGACCCAGCTCGACGCGTACACCTTCCAGTCCTGCGCCGACTGGGCGACGAGCTTCCTCGCGGCGCTCGACCTGCGCGGTGTCACCCTCGTCGGGCAGAGCTACGGCGGCGAGTTCGCGTGGCGTGCCGCGCTCGACGCGCCCGAGCGCGTCGCCAAGCTCGTGCTGATCGACTCCTCGGGCTACGCCCGAGCCGACGGCGAGTGGCTCCCCGAAGAGCACAAGCTGCGCGAGTGGCCCGGTGCGCAGTGGGGCTACGTGCTCAACGACCGCGAGCGCATCCGGCCCGCGCTGCAACTGCACTTCGGCGTGCCGATCCTCGAAGATCAGCTCGACGAGATGTTCCTGTGCTGCGACAACTCGGACAACTGGCGCGCGATGACCGAGCTGTGCCGCGATGAAAACGGCACGCGCGAGGCCGAAATCGCGAAGATCACGCAGCCCACGCTCCTCGTCTGGGGTGAGCGCGACATCGCCTACACGCCCGAAAAAGTCGGCGCGCGCTTCGCGCGCGACATCGCGGGCTCGCGACTCGCGGTGATCCCTCAAGCAGGCCACTACCCGCACGAGGAGCGCGTCGACGAAGTGCGGCGCGAGCTCCGCGCATTTCACTTTGGAGGCGACAAGTGAACGCCTTGCTCGCAGCGCTCGCGCTGGCAGCCGGCGCGGACGTCGCGCCGCGCAGCGCGGAGCCCGGCACGCCGCCTAGCGCGATTTTTCCGCTCGAGTGGCGCCTCCCTGAAGCACTTTGGCGTCCGGCGGACGGTTCGGAGGGCGCCGCGCTACCGCTGACGATGCCGCCGTTGCTCGCCGAGCGTTTCGACGCACCGCAGCCGTGGATGCAGAGCTTCGGCGACATCGTTGCGCACCATCGCACGCGAGGCGGCGATCGCGCCGCGCTCGACGCCGTGCTCGCGGAGCTCCGCGACGCGGCGCCCGCGCTTCATGCGCGCATCGGCCGCTTGCTCGAAGACGTCCTCGACGCGCGCGCACTCGCGAATCCGGCGTGGAATCCCAACCGCGAGCTCCGCGACGACGGCATCCACTTCGGTCCGCTGCTCGCGCGCCAGTCGAGCGCCACGGAACCGTGGAAGTCGCACTCCGGGGCGCGGACCTTCCATCAGGCCGTCACGTTCGTGAACGCCGATCTCGACGCGATTCTCGGCGCGATTCACGACTACGCGACCTCGTTCCGTGACCCTGGGACGAGCTACGAGCGCCTCGAGCCGATGCCGGACTCCATGCTCATCGGCTCGATGCCGGAGCTTGGACCTTTCGCAACGCTGCGCGTGCGCGTGCGTTCCGACTTGCCCTTCCCGTTCACGCACTACGACTGCGATCTGCGCGTCTTGCACTCTCTGGAGGAGCGCACGCTCGTCACGGACATCTACTCACCCAGCGCGGATTTTCGCTGGTTCGCGGGCAAGGACTGGTACTTGCCGGTGCGCGACAGCGCGGGTGCGTGGCAGGGCACGCTCATCGTGCGCATGAGCGGCTTCGATCTCTCCGGCGTGCCCGACGGTGACGACGACCGCATGACGGGCACGCGCACGGCGCTGGGCAGCGTCCGACGTCGCGCCGAGGCGAGCTTCGCGGCCAGCGGTTCCGTGCCGCGCACGATCGACGGTGCCATTCCGTCGTTCCGCGCCACGGCGCCCAAGCGCTGAGCGCTGGATCGGGCGAGCGTCGCTCCGTAACCTCTCCGCCCTCGTCCTCCGCTCTCCAAGTCCCTTTCATGCCCGGGTGGGCAGGAAGTGTCCGATGAACAACAAGGTTGTGCGTGCTCTCCTGAGCGTCTCCGACAAGACCGGCCTCGAGGGCTTCGCCCGTCAGCTCCACCAGATGGGTGTCGAGCTGCTCTCGACCGGCGGTACGTACAAGTCGCTCGCCAGCGCGGGCATCCCGGTGCGCGAGGTCTCGCAGTACACGGGCTTCCCCGAGATGATGCACGGGCGCGTGAAGACGCTGCACCCCAAGGTGCACGGCGGGATTTTGGCCCTGCGCGACGACGCGGGCCACGTCGCATCGATGAAGGAGCACGGCATCTCCGGCATCGACTTGGTCGTCATCAACCTCTATCCGTTCGAGGCGACGGTCGCGAAGGAAGGCGTCTCGCGCGAAGAGGCGATCGAGCAGATCGACATCGGCGGACCTTCGATGGTGCGCTCGGCGGCGAAGAACCACCGCTTCGTCGGCATCGTGACCGACCCGGCCGACTACGGCCGCGTGCTCGACGAGCTGCAGAGCCACGGCGGCGCGCTCGGCGATGGGCTGCGGCGCGAGCTCGCACTCAAGGCCTTCCAGACCACTTCGCGCTACGACGCCGCGATCGCCGCGTGGCTGTTCGAGCAGGAGCAGAAGGATGGGCGTGCGCAGGATCCCTACCCCGAGGTCGCCGCGCTCGTCGGCCGCAAGGTGATGAGCCTGCGCTACGGCGAGAATCCGCACCAGACCGCTGCGTTCTATGCGCAGTCGGGCGTGCGCGAGCCTTCGATCGCCACCGCCGAAATCCAGAACGGCAAGCAGCTCTCCTACAACAACTTGGTCGACCTCGACTCGGCTCTGGCGCTCGCCAAGGAGTTCGACGAGCCCTTCGTCGCGGTCCTCAAGCACAACAACCCCTGTGGCGCCGCAGCCGGAGCGACTCTCGCGGAAGCGCTCGAAAAGGCCTGGGCCGGCGATCCCGTTTCGGCCTTCGGTTCCGTGCTCGCCTTCACGCGCCCCCTCGACCTCGCGGCCGCCGAGTTCCTCGTCTCGGGCAATCGCTTCGTCGAGGCGATCGTCGCTCCGAGCTTCGACGCCGACGCCTTTGCCCTGCTCACGCAGAAGCCGAAGTGGGGAAAGAGCGTGCGACTGCTTGCCTGCGGTTCCTTCACGGGCGCCGAGCGCGACGCTCGCGATCTCGAGTGGAAGAAGATGGTCGGTGGCTTCCTGCTCCAGCAGCGCGACCTCGCAGCCGAGGGCCACGGGGATTGCAAAGTGGTCACGCAGACGGCCCCCAGTGAGGAGCAGCTGAAGGCCATGTTCTTCGCGGCGCGCGTATGCAAGCACGTGAAGTCGAATGCGATCGTGGTCGCGAGCGGGACCGAGGTGCTCGGCGTCGGCGCCGGACAGATGAGCCGCGTCGACAGCGTCCGCCTCGCGATTCAGAAGGCCGGCGCCCGCGCCAAGGGCTCGGTGCTCGCCTCCGATGCGTTCTTCCCCTTCCCCGACGGGGTCGAGACCGCGATCGAAGGCGGCGTCGTCGCCTTCCTGCAACCCGGTGGTTCGGTGCGCGACGCCGAGGTGATCGCCGCCTGCGACCAGCGGGGCGTGAGCATGGTCTTTACGGGCGTGCGCCACTTCCGTCATTGAGCTGTAAGGCGGCCGCTGGGCGCTTCCTCAGATCCTCCGAATCGACTAATCTGTCCGCGCGTTGAAGACGACGCTTCAGAAAGTCGCGGCGGGGGATGCGGCGGCGGTGCAGGAGTGCATCGACCGTTACGGCGGCCTCGTGTACACGCTGGCGCGGCGCATGTGCCCCGCGGGTGCGGAGGTCGACGACGCCGTTCAGGAGGTCTTCATCGAGCTCTGGCGCAAGGCCGAGCGCTACGACCCAGGCATCGCCGAAGAGGGCGTCTTCGTGGCGATGATCGCGCGTCGGCGCCTGATCGACATGCAGCGCCGACTCGCTCGCCACGGCGGGCAAGACGAGCTGCCCGAGTCGCTGGAGGCCAGCGGAACGGATGCGCAGGCGGATGCCGAGCTTCGCGACAGCGCCGCCGTCGCCGAGCGGGCCTTCGCCGAGCTGCGCCCGGAGCAGCAGAAGGTGCTGCGCCTCGCGGTTTGGGACGGCCTGTCTCACCAGCGCATCTCGGAGGTCACCGGCTTGCCCTTGGGTACCGTGAAGACCCACGCGCGGCGCGGCTTGCACAAGCTGCGCGAGCTTCTGTCCCCAAGCCAGACTCCCGCCACGGGGGGTGGGTCGTGACCGACCGAATCCGCACGGCCCCGGCGCTCGTAGACCTCTGGGCGGACCGTGCGGTGTTTGGACTCGACCCAGATGAGGAGCGTGAGCTCGCGCGGCTCGAAGGCGGCGCAGGTGGCTCCGTAGACTCGGCCGAGGCAGACGCGCTCGAACTGGCCGCGGCGACCGTGGCCCTGCTCCATGCCGCCCGCCGCGTCGAACCCCTTCCGCCGGCCCTGCGCGCCAAGCTGGAGGGGGGCGCCCGCGTCTACTTCGCTGCTCGCGCGACTCCGGCCCCGCGTCCGGGACCCCGTCCCATCGAACCCGTGCCGGCACCTGTTCGAGCGGGTCCCCGTCCCAGCTCGGCTTGGGCGTGGGTGGCTGCAGCCGCTGCGATCGTTGCCGTGCTCGGATGGCTGCCGCGCGACGAGGTCGCCGAGCCTACGTTCGTCGCCGTCGCGCCCGCTGCGACCGAGCTGCGCGCCGCGCTCCTGCGCGAGGTTGACACCCTGCGCGTCGAGGCGAGCGGCACGGACCTGGCGAAGAATGCGGGTGGCGATGTCGTTTGGCAGACCCGCGCGCAGTCGGGCTGGATGCGCATCGTCGACCTCCCTCCGAACGACCCGCAGGTCGAGCAATACCAGCTGTGGATCTTCGACGAGGCCCAGAAGCACCCCGTCGACGGCGGTGTCTTCAACGTGACGCGCGCCGGAGAGGTGCTCGTGCCCATCGACGCCAAGCTGCGCGTCGTCAAGCCGACGCTGTTCGCGATCACGATCGAGAAGCCGGGCGGCGTCGTGGTCAGCGACCGCGAGCGCATCGCCTGGGTCGCGAAGCCCATCTGACGATCCGCGGGCTTAGTGAGCCGCTCGCGCGCTGCGCCGCACCGCGTAGCCGCAGGCGAGGAACAGGGCCAAGCCGCCCCAGAACCAGACGCCCCATGCTTCCGCGAAGTCGCTGCCGCGCTCGCCCAGCACACCCGAGCCACTGAGGCCGTGCAGTAGGGAGCTCGCGATCAGCGCGGCAGCGCTCGCGCGCCACACGGGATTTCGCATGCCGCGGCGAGAGAGCTGCCCAAGAAGATACGCGAGCGGCACGCAGAGCGTGACGTAGTGTTGCTTCCAGCTGCGCTCGGAGAGGAAGAGCATCAAGAGCACGAGCAACGCGAGCTCGCCGAGCGTCGAGTCTTCCGCGCGGCGAGCTCGGGGCACTCATGCGAACCATGCGGCGATCGCGAGCAGTCCGAAGGCGAGCGCGCGGAATGTGAGCTGGAGCGCGCCGGGGCTGAGCGCGATCACATGGATCGAGACGTCCGTGTCGAATACGCCGGGCCGCGCGCGGATCGCGGTGCACTCGCTCGCTACGCGCGCCAGCACTCCGAGCAGCGACTGGTTCGTTTGCTCCGTTTGCATGATCCGTAGCGGCGCTCCGCTCGCGAACGGCTCGACCATCTGCTGCCACCACCCAGCGAGAAGCTCCACGTGATGCGCGGGCCCCAAGAACAGCATCGGAAGCAACAAGCCGAACACGGCGATCGCCGCGAGCATGTGAACGCACGCGCGCGGGCTGCGCTTCCACGCGAAGTACGCAAGGAACAGAGCAGGAGTGACCTTGAGCACCGCTCCGAGTCCCGCGAACCAACCCGCAGCGGCCTCGCGTCCACGCTGCCACTGACGACCCGCCGCCACGACGACCGCGGCGACCGGAATGTTGATGTTCCCGTGCGCGATATCCGACAAGAGCACGCGCGCGCTCAGGACGAGCAGGAGCAGCCACGCCCATGGCGGGAAC
>JBIKYW010000166.1:0-6772 GCA_044355055.1 Planctomycetota bacterium
GCGCGTGCAAGGTCGGGTCCGGCGACCGCGAGCACCCCATCGTCGGGATCCGCGAGCAGCGAACGCAGCACGACGAGCAATTGGGTCGTGTTGTTGATGCGATGGACCAGCGCGGGCAGGAGCGCCGCTGCGAGGCGCGGGTCGATCGTCGAGGTCATCGAAGGTCGCGCAGCAGGGGTGGTGCCGAGAAAGGGAATCGAACCCTTACTCCCGTGAGGGAAACGGATTTTGAATCCGTCGCGTCTGCCAGTTCCGCCATCCCGGCTCCCTGCTGTCTGCGAGCGCCAGAGGATGCAAAAGCGCGGGCGTTTCGTCCACAGCGCACCCATCGCGCCGCGGAAGAACTACCCGCGGGAGGCATGGTCGAGGGCAACCTCGACGCCGCGCGCCACGCCGCGGGCCCCCGCCGCGTAGCGCAGCGCCGCGCGAAGACCCGGTCCGAAGGCCTCGGGCCCGTGCATGTCGTGCGACAGCCGGAGGAGCTCGCCAGCCGATCCGAGCACGACCTCCTGGTGGGCATAGAAGCCCGGGAGTCGCAGTGAGTGGATCGGCACGCTGCCGACCCACTTGCCGCGCGCCTCTTGCTCCGGCTTCTTCGGTTGAAAGGGTGCGAGCCCCGCGCGCTCGCGCTCGAGATTCATGCGCCGCGCGGTCTCCAGCGCCGTTCCCGACGGCGCGTCGTGCTTGCGCACGTGATGCGACTCGACCACTTCGGCGCCCTCGAACCAACGCGCCGCCTCCGCTGCGAATCGTTGGAGCAGCCACGAGCCCACGCTGAAATTGGGCACGACGATCCCGCCGAGCCCCAAGGCTTGGGCCTGTCGATCGAGGTCGACGTTTTCTTCCGCAGTCACGCCGGAGGTCGCCACGACCACGCACAACCCGCTGTCGAGCAGCGCGCGTGCATGCTCAAAACCCAATCCGGCGCGCGTCGCCTCGAGAGCGACCTGTGCTCCGCAGCGTGGCGCGAGTGAGCGCCAGTCGTCGCGCGAGTCCCAGTGCGCAACCAGCTCGAAATCCGGCGCGCCGCGCAGCATGTCGCACGCGAACGACCCGAGTCGACCGCGGGCTCCGACGACGACGACGCGCAGCGCCGCGCTCATCGCTGCGACCTCCCGCGCCGCAGCGCGAGCTCGACGATCTTGACGCACAGCGCGGTGTAGTCGATGCCTTCGTGCAGAGCCTCCTGCGGCAGCAGCGAGCGCTCGGTGAAGCCCGGCAGGGTGTTGACCTCCAGCATGACGGGCTCGAGCTCGACTCCATCTCGCAGCGGCACGAAGAAGTCGATGCGCGCGTACCCCTCGCAACCCGCGCGGCGGTAGACCTTCGCGGCGCTCTCGCGGATGCGCGCAATGCTCTGCGCCCCCACCGACTGCGGCGGGCAAAGCTCGTGCGCGCCATCGGCCGAGTACTTCTCTGCGTAGTCGAACCACTCCCCCTTTGCGGGGCGGATCTCGATCGGCATCAAGGCGTGCGGCTCTTCGTCGCGGTTGCCCAGCACCCCGCACGACGTCTCGACTCCGCCGATGCGCGCCTCGACCAGCACGTCGTCGCCCGTTGCGAGCACCGCCTCGATGCCGGGCACGAGCGCGGCGCGCTCGCGCGTCACCGTCGTCGCGACGGACGAGCCGCCGAAGCGCGGCTTCAGAACCCAACCGTCCTTCGAGAGGTCTTCGACGCGCGCGAGCCAGTGCGCCGCGTCGTGCTTCCACTCCGCAGCGCCGAAGCAAAGCCCGTCGGCCACGCGCACGCCGACCGACTGTGCGATGCCGCGCGTTGCGAGCTTGTCCATGCACAGCGCCGAGGCGCGCACACCGGAGCCCGTGTGCAGCGCGCCATTCGCAGCGAGGAGCCCTTGGATCGTTCCATCCTCGCCCTCTCCTCCATGGAGACCGAGGAAGAAGACGTCGACTCCCACGAGCCGTTCGAGCGCGCGAGCGACGCTCAGCGGCTCGCCCTCGACGATCCATCGGCCGTCGAGCGCGAGTTCCACTTCCATGACGCGTGCGGGCAGCGTGCGACCGCTCGCGAGCTCGCCGCGCAGCGCGCGCGCAATGCCCTTCGCGCTCTTGAGCGAGACCTCGCGCTCGCTCGAGCGACCGCCGCCCAACACGGCGACGCACAGAGAACGCAGATCGGTGGGACGGGACGGCGCGAAAGGGTTCATCGATAGAGATGCCCGCGCCCGCGTACTTCTGGCCGCTTTTGGCCACGGGCGAGGAACGTCTCGAGATCTTCCGCGAGCAGCGGGTCGACTTCCACAGGGTGCAGGCCCGACTCGTCGGGTTCTGGCAGCGCAAGCCCCGCGGCACGAATCCACTGGGAGTGGAGGCGGCACAGGTCCGCGCGCGTCGTGGCGGGGCTGTCCTCGCCCGAGTGATTCTTGACCGGACTGAACTCGCGCGTGCGCTCGACCTCGAGGGTGACGCTGCGCTCCGAGCGCTCGAGCGCATCGAAGACGAACGTCTCGAACTTGACGCCCTGACGCGCGACTTGCTCTCCGGCCTCCCAGACATTCATCGACTTCTTGGCAAGGTGCCACGGCAGCTGCAGGCCGCCGCGGTTGAGATCCTCGACAAAATCGATGTCGAGCACGTGCAGCGCGATGTTTCCGGCCCCAAAGCGCAGCTTGCCGCCCTCGTCCCGCGCCTCGCGCAGCTCCGCGGGCAGGTCGGAGTATTCGATGCAGCCGAGCTTGCCGTCGACGCGACCGATCACGCCGACCTTCTCGCCGGCGCTGCGCTTCTCGACGACCTTGCTCGACATCGAGGCGCGCTCGAGCGCGTGCAGGCCTAGGAAGAGCGGATCCGCGGGCGGGGCGAGCGGGTTGTCGACTTGGAAGTACGAGAGATGGCGCAATCCGCGGCGCCGCGCATCCTCGAGCGCACCCGAGCGAGCGAAGGCTTCGAGCGAGCCGCCGTGTCCGTTGGGTGCAAGGAACAGGCGATCTTCTGCGGCCATCAGGATCCGCCCCTCGTGGTCGAGCGCGGGAATCATCGCCTGCGAGAAGAAGAACACGTCGCGCGCGTCGAGGCCGAAGTAGCCGTGCTGCGCGAAGAACTCGCGCGTCTGCGCGTCGTTGCCGTACGACGTCATCACGTACCAAGGCGCGGGGCGGCCGTAGCGCTCGGCTGCTGCGCGCAGGCGGCGTGCGTGGATCTCGAAGAGCGACCAGTCACTCACCGGACCGATGCGGTACGCGCCCTTCGGCCCTTCGTAGCCCAGGCGAGAAGCCTGGCCGCCCGCGACCAAGAGGTAGCCAACATGGCCACGCGAAAGCGTCTCGATACCGCGCTGCAGAGCCTCGCGGGCGCGGAGTTCGTGGGTCGCGCTGCGCTGGAGGGGGAAGACCTCGGGCGGAGTCAGCGAAGGTGAACCTTGGACCGCGACATCGCCACGCACCAGCGCGCGATGGCGCTGCACGAGGTCGAAGTCGACGCTCTCGAGCTCGTCGAGGAGCCTCGCGCGCGAGGCTTCGTTGAGCGCGCCCCAATGGCGAAAGAGGTGCTCTTGGCCTGCGGCGAGCGCTCGGGCGCGGATTCGATCTTCTCGGGCCGACATGCCGGGATACTATCACGCTGGCTCGGCGCGAGTCGGGCCGCGCGACCGCGCCCGACGAGTCGACGCGCACTGGCGAGACAGGAAGGAAAAAGCTGCGCGCTGGGGTTTCTCCCACCGCAGCAGCGGGGCACTGCACCCGCTGCTGCACAGCCTGCCGTCTCAGCGCTGGACCGGCTCGCGGGAAGGCTCACTCAGAAGTTCGAGCAGCTCGCGCTGGAACGACTGCATCGTCTCCAAGCGCTTCTCGAGACGCAGCTGGCGCTCGACCAACTTCTCGACCACCGGCGGCAGGATCGCCTCGCGCACGTAGCTCTGGATCATGTTGACCATCTCGGCGCGGTCGGCGTCCGGGAGCTTCTGGAAGTGGTAGGAGTACTTCTGCTTGAGCACGTCGTCCGTGACGTGCATGCACTGGCGAGAGAGCTCCGCCACGCTGGTCTTGTCGTGCTCCTGATGGAACGCCTGAACCTTGTAGCGGTGCAGCAGTTCCTGAAACTTCTTGTTCATGGGAGCGGCCCTCCTTCGGGCATCGGTTGGCTTGCGTCGCGTCGAGCGCGGGACGTTCCTGCGTCCGACATCGCGATCCTAGGCGCGCGGCCTGCGCAGCGAAGCCCGTCCCTGTACGTAGAAGCGCCGCGCCGAAGGCCCATGCCTCCGACGCGGCGCGTGGATGGACTGGAGCGGTCGCTCAGTCGAGCTTGCCGACGCAGATCGAGACGTTGTGCCCGCCGAAGCCGAGCGAGTTCGAGAGCACGTTGCGCACCTTGAGCGAGCGCGCAGCGCCCGGGATGTAGTCGAGGTCGCAGTCGGGATCCGGAGTCGTGTAGTTGCGCGTCGGGTGCACGACATCGTTGTGCACCGACAGTGCGCTGACCACGAGCTCGACCGCAGCCGACGCACCGAGCAGGTGACCGACCATCGACTTCGTCGACGAGACTGCAAGCCGCTTGGCGTGGTCGCCGAAGACCAGCTTGATCGCGCGCGACTCGATCGCGTCGTTGTAGGGCGTGCTCGTGCCGTGCGCGTTGATGTAGTCGACCGTGGTCGGGTCGATGCGCGCGTGCGCGAGCGCCTGACGCAGTGCGCGCGCGGGTCCGCGGCCGGACTCCTCCGGCGCCGTGATGTGGTACGCGTCATCGGTCGAGCCGTAGCCCTTGACCTCGGCGTAGATGCGCGCACCGCGGCGCCGTGCGTGCTCGAGCTCCTCGAACACGAGGATGCCGCAGCCTTCCCCCATCACGAAGCCGTCGCGATCCTTGTCGAAGGGACGGCAGGCGGCACCGGGGTCGTCGTTGCGCTGCGAGAGCGCCTTCATGTTGGCGAAGCCCGCGAGCGAGAGCGGCGTGGTCGCACTCTCCGCACCGCCGGTCACCACCACGTCGGACTCGCCCCACTGGATCGAGCGCCACGCCATGCCGATCGCGTGACCGGCCGACGCGCACGCGCTCGACGTCGTGAAGCAGGTTCCGAGCAGGCCATTCTTGATCGCGACCTGCCCCGACACGGCGTTCGCCATGATCTTCGGGACGAAGTGCGGGCTGACGCGGCGCGGGCCCTTTTCGAGCAGGCCTTGGAACTGCTCCTCGATGCCGGTGATGCCGCCGATGCCGGTGCCGATGATGCAGCCCCAGCGCTCGCGGAGCTCGTCGGAGACCGACGTCGGAGCGAGGCCCGCATCGCGCAGTGCCTCGTCCGTCGCGATCAGCGCCCACATCGTGAACGGATCGAGCTTGCGCAGGTCCGGCGCTTGGAAGTGCTTGAGCGGGTCGAGCTTGACCTCGGCCGAGATCTTGACCGTCTGCTCCTTGGTATCGAAGCGCGTGATCGGCCCGATGCCGTTCTCGCCGGCCACGATGCGCGGCCACGATGTCGCCACATCGTTTCCGAGGGCGTTGATGGTGCCCAGACCCGTGATGACCACTCTGCGCATGGCTGCTCCGAATGCGAAGTTGTTCCTTGGCCCACGCGAAGCGCGCCGAACACTGGAGCGCGAGCACCGAGGTCGCGCCTCGGGGCTCCGCGGTGTGCGCCGCAGGACGTGGAAGCGGATGTCCGCGCTGGCCTTCCGGACGCGCCGGAGCCCGCGGGGCACCCGCGGCGGAACTAGGACTTCGCCTTGATGTAGTCGATCGCGTTGCCGACGGTCTGAATCTTCTCCGAGTCCGTGTCGGGGATCTGGATCCCGAACTCGTCCTCGAGCTCCATCACGAGCTCGACGATGTCGAGCGAGTCGGCGCCGAGGTCGTTGATGAACGAGGAATCCCGGGTGACCTGCTCACGGGTCTTGGCCATCTTGTCGCAGACGACCTTGATGACGCGTTCTTCGATGTCGGTGGTGTTGCTGGTCACGTTCGTTTCTCCGTTGGAATGCCTAGGCGTGGGACTTGAGGCTGCACGGCCGCCCACCGAGCCGCGGGAGCGCGGCCACGGCGTGACGACCCTGTTTTAGAGCGAGAGGCCCCCGTCGACGACGAAGGTCTGGCCGGTGATGTAGGCACCGCCGGGGCCGCAAAGGTAATCGACGAGGAGCGCGATGTCCCCGGGCGAGCCGGTTCGACCCAAGGGAATCGAGGCGACGAGTGCCTCTTTCGCCTTGGGGTCGATCGCGGCGGTCATGTCGGTGTCGATGTAGCCCGGAGCGATCGCGTTGGCGCACACGCGGCGCGATGCAAGCTCCTTGGCGACCGAACGGGTGAGGCCGAACACACCGGCCTTGCTCGCGGCGTAGTTGGCCTGCCCCGCGTTGCCGGTCACGCCGACCACCGAGCCGATGTTGACGATGCGGCCTTGGCACTTCATCAGCGTGCGAGTCGCCGCCTTGATGAAGTTCCACGTGCCCTTGAGGTTGGTCTCGATCACCGCGTCGAAGTCCTCCTCGCTCATGCGCAGGAGGAGCTGGTCGCGCGTGATCCCGGCATTGTTGACGAGGATGTCGAGCCCGCCGAGGTCCGCTTGGACCTTGGCGACGAGCTCGGCCACGGCCGCGGTCTTGCCGACGTCCACGCCGTAGGCCATGCCCTTGCCGCCCGCCGCCGTGCAGGCCTCGGCCGTCGCCTGGGCGCGCTCGGCCGTCGTCGCGACGCAGGCCACAGACGCGCCGCGGCTAGCGAGCTGGACGGCGATGGCGCGGCCGATGCCACGGGAAGCACCCGTGACGAGGGCGACCTTACCTTGCAGAGAGTGATGGGATGCGTCGGACACGACTTGGGGA
>JBIKYW010000167.1:0-6765 GCA_044355055.1 Planctomycetota bacterium
CGCGCGCGCCGGACTCTCCTTCCGCGCCTCCGTGTTCCTGCCCATGCTGGCCTACAGCCTTCCGCTCATTCCCAACGGAGTGCTGCAGTTCGGATTGCACTCGTCAGATCGCTACCTCGTGGGCGCGCTCGCTGGCGATGACGCGCTCGGGCTCTACGCGCTCGGCTACAAGCTGGGGTACATCCCCAACTACTTGGTGTTGGGTCCCTTCCTGCTGATCTGGTACCCCTTCGTGTTCTCGCTCGGCGAGCGCTCGCTGCAACGTGAGACGATCGGTCGACTCGCGCACCTCGTGCTCTCCGCTCTGGGCGCGGTCTGCCTCGGCGTCGCGCTCTTCGCGCGCGAGTTGACGGTGGCTTCGACTGGACAGCCGGACTACTTTGCAGCGCAAGCCGCGATTCCGTGGGTCGCGCTGGGCTACTGGCTCTGGGGCCTGTTCCAGTTCCTGCAGACCGGTTTCTACGTGGAGAAGCAGACAGCGCGACTTCCACTGCTCACGCTCGCGGCCCTGCTCGTCAACGTGTACGTCAACGGGGTCTTGATTCCGATTCTCGGGTTCCTCGGCGCCGCGGTCTCGACAGCGATCACATTCGGAGTGCTCTGCGCTGCGACCCTGCCCTCGGCCGAGCGGATCTTTCCGGTCCACTACCGCTGGAACCGAATCCTCGGACCGATGGCGCTCGCCGTATTGATTTGGCTCGCCGCACACGCGATTCCGCAGGACTGGTCTCCATGGGCCCAGGGCAGCGCGAAGCTCGTCGCCCTGGCTTCGTGGGGCAGCGCATGCTGGTGGGGACTGACCTTCAACGGTGCGGAACGAGCCTCTGCCCTTCGCGAGCTTCGTCGGTGGCTGCGGCGCTCCCCCACACGCATGGGCCCCGCTCGATAGACTGTTGAGGGTCTGGCGCGCGTGCGCCGGGGTCCATTCGGTTCGGAATCTACCGCGATTCATGGGAGCGAGCTGGCAACAACTGCGCGAGGTCTGCCAGAGACCTGTGCGCAATGGGAACGATGTCGCCGGACTGATCTTCGGCGACCACGCGTCCCTCGTCGTGACGAAGGTCTTCGTCGACCTCAAGCTCAGCCCAAACTACGCGTCGATCGGATTCCTCCTGTGCGGAATCTTCGGTGCGGCGCTTCAGCTCGGAAGCGGCGGATGGGCGCTCCTCGGCGCGGTCCTCCTCGTCCTCTACTACGTGCTCGACTGCGTCGACGGCGAGGTCGCGCGCTGGCAAGGCGTCGTCAACGTCCACTGGGGCTACTTCGACTACCTGTTCCACATGCTGATCAAGCCGCTCGCATTCTTGGGCGTGGGGCTCGGCTGTCACATCGAGACGGGCGCCGATTGGCCGTTGGTCGCCGCATTCGCGGCAGCCGTCGCAACGCTCTGGCGAAAGATCCTGATCGAGATTCCGGGGATCCTGTTCCTGAAAGACGTGCTGCGCAAGGCCGGCACGAGCACGGACTCCACGGGCGAAGTCCCCGGCTCGCTCACTCCGCCGTCGAGCTCGGCCGGTCCGTCCTTCCGACTCGGCTTCGACCTGATGACCCTGCGGGCCTTGCTCACGAACTTCGACATCGGACTGCTCGCCCTCACCGTGGCGACGGCGATCGACACCTCAGGCCTCGAACTGCCGACGGTCGTCGGCGGCCCTTGGAACGTTCGGATGCTCTGGCTCGCGTACTACGGCGTGATCCTGCCGCTCGACTTCCTCGACTACCTACAGACGTACCTGCGGCGACGGCACTTTTCCTCCGAGATGACCCGCCTGCTCGCGCTCGCGCACCACTTCCGCGCGCAGGATCACCAGCGCCGCTGAGCGAGGGTTCACTCTTCCCCGGGCCGAGTGCGGGGATGGGCCACGAAGAAGGGGCCCAGCGCGAGCCCGTCGATGCGACCGTCGAGGAATGCGCGAACCGCGTCCTGCGGACTGCACACGATGGGCTCCTCGTGCATGTTGAAGCTCGTGTTGATCAGCGACGGCGAACCCGAGAGTTTCTCGTGCTCGGCGAGGATCGCGTGGTACTCGGGATTCACTTCCCTGCGGATCAACTGCGGACGCGCAGTCCCGTCGACGTGAACGGCGGCCGGGCAGTGCGCCTTCATGAAGTCCGTACAGTCGAACGTGAGCGTCATGAACTCCGCCGCGTGCTCACCACCCGCAAGGCCGTGGTAGCAGCGGTGGCGAGCCTCCCACAATGTCACCGGCGCAAAGGGCATGAACTCGGTGCGCCCCAGACGTTTGTTGAGCCACTGATTCACCTCCGGTTTTCGACCGTGGTAGAGAATCGAGCGGTTACCCAGAGCCCGCGGCCCGTACTCCATGCGACCGGAGCAGCGCGCGATGACCCAGCCTGCGTGGATTTTTTCCGCTAGAAATCGCGGAAGGTCCGCCGGTCGCTCGCACGACAGTCCCTCACTCCGCAGCGCTTCGAGGGCGTCGGCCTCCGTGAAGTCGGGCCCCCAATACACGTCGCGGATCGACTCGCGCACGCCGCCGCTCCAACTCGCGTGCATGGCGAGCCCGGTGCCGCAGCCGCCGTCCCCCATGTTCGGATAGATGAAGATGCCTTCCACGCCCTCGACCTCGTGGATGCGCTGGTTCATCTTGACGTTGGCCGTGACACCTCCGGAGAGGACCACGTGTCGCGCCCCCGTCTTGCGCAACCAGTGCGCGACGAGTTCGCTGGCGAGCAGCTCCAGTACCCGCTGGTACGCAGCAGCCACGTCGACCATGGGGAAGCGTGCCGCGAGATGGCGCGAGAAATAGACGTTGAGGTTTTCTACGAGCCGAAGATCACCCGGGATCGAGCGGTCGCAGCGGGAGAGCAGGACGTCGAGCAGGACGTTGGGATCTCCCCACGCCGCGAGGCCGACAATCTTGCCCGCATGTCGATCCGGGCGGAATCCCAGCGAAGAGGTGACCATCTCGTAGAACGACCCGAGCGAGTGCGGGAAGCGGAAACCATGCAGCCGCTCGATACGACCGCCCTCCCCTAGCCCCACGGAACCCGCCAGCCCGCTTCCGTATCCGTCGAGGGTGACCACGAGTGCGCGCTCAAAACCGGACGCGAGATAGGCATTGGCAGCGTGGGAGAGATGGTGTTCGCTGCGCTCGAGCGGCGCGCGAATGCCGAGCCGAACCAGACCGGCTTCGAGCTCGCGCTGCCAGTGGTGATGCTCTCCCACGGCTCGGCGTGCCCAATCCGCGGAGCGCCGAGCGGCAACGGCTCGCGAGAACGACTTCCGACTTCCGGCCAAGTCGTAGAACAGCTCCTTGGCGAGCCCCTTGCGCATGCGCTGGTCGGGACTTGCGAGGCCCTGGATCGGCTCGCGCCGGATCGGAACCCGACGCGCGGCTGTCGAGAGGAGCGGCCCCAGCGCGGGCGGACGGAAGGTCGCGTGAAATTCGCGCTCGGCTGCGATGGCGCGCTCGATCAGCACACCCTCGCGCTCGGCTTCGAGGAACGGATAGACGACGCGCTCGATGCGAGTCACATCGAGGTTCGCAGCTTCCAGCGCCGCGACGATGGCGCGCTCTGGAAAGCCCGACTGCTGCTTCACGCGCGTGTAGCGCTCTTCACCGGCGGCAAAGAGCACGCGCCCGTCCTGCACGAGGGACGCCGTCGCGTCCTTGTCGAGCGGGGAGATGCCTAGGACGATCATGCGCTGGGGGTCTCGCGCTGCGACAACTCGCGGAACAACTCCGTCGCCGTGCAGTGGCGGCCGCCGAAGGTGCGCGCGAAGAAGTCATAGTAGTCGCGGCACAGGTCCATGAAACGCCGCAGGTCGGCATCGTCACGAACGTACGGGGTGCAGCCGGGTAGGAACGAGGGGCTGTGAAGGCCAAGCACGAAGACCCGCGATCCCTCCGAGTGGAGCTGTCGAGTGACCCGACGTAGGGAGCCGAGATCGAAGCCCTCCGGGGAGAGCCGAACTCGCTCCACCGCTCCGGCACGGGCGAGGAGCCCTGGGGCCCGCAGCCACCTCCACGGTCGGCGCGAGGCCGCGCCGTGCAGTACCGGTCCCGACTTGCGCGCGTAGCCCAAGTAGGCGCCCGTGACGGGAATCGACAAGAGGCGTCGCTGTACACCAAACCAACCCGCACGGGAGTTCATGCGGCGATAGTCGGGGCCGCCGTCGGCGGAGTAGTCGAAGGCCGGGCTCGCACTCAAGTCGACATCGAAGCCCAGCTCCTCGATCAAGGCCGCGGTCGCCGCTCCAAATCCGTAGCGCCCCGCTTGGTACGTCCTCGGACGAACACCGAACGACTGTTCGATCACAGCGACGAGCTCGGACAGCTTGGCCCGCTCGAGCTCCCGCGGGAGGTTGCCCGGGTAGGACGAGTCGGGGCTGGGGCTTTCGTCCAGCGGCGGGTTCACCCATGGGTGAAGGTGCGCGCCGATCTCACAGCGCCCCGACTCCACGATCGGACGGAGCGCGGCGATGCTGCCCTCCGTGGATGCGATGGGGTGGTCCACGACGTAGACCGGCCGAACGCCCGCGCTGTCAAAGAGCTCCTGAGCCAGAGGGATGCGCTCCGCGGAACGGACGGTGCGGTGTCGGGAATCGAAGGGCTGATTCCAGTCGAATTCCTCCTCCGTACTCACCACGGTCAGGAGAGTCGGGGCGAGCTCCGATTCCGACGCCAGTCCACGCCATCGCGAGAATGGGTACTCGCATCCAGTACGGATTCGTGAGTCGTCGCCCATGGCCACCTTGAGGTGTACCCCCCCTGCGGCATGCCCGCAAGGACTGCACAACAGGGATACACTGGGCTACCGGAAACAAGTTCCAGACCGCTCGCAACACAGGCTCGGCTCTCGCCGGGGCCCGATTCCCCCCATGCGTTCTCTTCGCTCCATGTCCCACGTCTTGCTCCACTTGGGCTGCACGGCTCTCGCCATCCTGTCCGGTTCGACGGCACGCGCCGGCGAGGGACACTTCACGGCTCAGGGACCGGAGTTCCTCGTCAACGCGTCGACGACCTACAACCAGTATTGGCCGCGCGTTTCGATCGCGCCCGACGGATCCAGACTGGCCTTCAGCTTCGGCAACGGGCAGGACCCGAGCGCGCGCCACTTCTTTGCGAGCGGGATACCGGCCACCGGCAACCTGTCCTGCAACCCGACCCTGAACCAGCACGTTCAAGACGAGCCAGAAATCTGCTACTCGCTCGGCGGAAACCAGCTCGTCGCATGGTCCGAGCGCTACGGCTACGACGGCGAGATCATGGGGATCTTCGGCCGTATCTTTCTGCCCACGGGCGCTCCCGCAGGGCCGGAGTTTCAGATCAACCAGATCTGGCAAGCATCCCAATGGCGGCCCCTGATCGCACCTCGGCCCGATGGCCGCTGGGTCGTCGCGTGGTCCGGCGACTGGGACGGCGACGCGATGTTCCGCATCGTGAACCCCGACGGCTCCTTCTTTTCGAGCGACATCCGCGTCAACACGTTCGACAACGGCGCGCAGGTCGACACGGCTCCGGCGGTTGCGCCCGACGGACGCATGTTCCTCGCCTTCGTCGATTTCTCAGGCTACGGCGGCATCGGCACGGGAACGAACCTCTGGGGCCGGGTCTACCAGAGTGACGGCACGCCCCTGCAGGCCGCGCCCTTCCCACTGAACAGCTCCGGTTTCACCGCAACGGACCAGCGTGAACCGCGAGTGGCGGCGGACGGGCTCGGTCGCTTCATCGTCGTGTGGGAAGATCAAAGCAAGGACGGCTCGGGCTACGGCATCTTCTGTCGCCGCTTCGACTCGCAGGGAACGCCGCTCGGGCTGGAGTTCCAAGTGAATACGAGTTCTGCGGGATCCCAGCGCAATCCGAAGGTATGCGCCGACCTCGCGGGGAACTTCATCGTGGCTTGGGAAGATCGCGCCACAGGCGACAGCGACGTTCGCCTCCAGCGTTTCGACTCCGCGGGCGCTCGCCTCGGACCGGAGGTCGTGGTGAACACGATTCTGGCCGGCGACCAAAAGAGCATCGGCCTCGACATGACGCGCACGACGGGAGTGGTCGCTGTCTCGTTCGAAGGCCCGGGCGTGTCGACCGATGCCTTCGCACGTGTCTTCACCACCTACGCTGCGCCGACGAGCTACTGCACAGCCAAGATCAATTCCCTCGGATGCTCGCCGGCCATCTCCACCCAGGGCTCGCCGAGCCTGAGCGCGACGACACCGCTGCGAGTCACGGCCTCCGCGATCCTCAACCAGAAGAGCGGTCTGCTGTTCTGGGGGCGAATGGCAGCGAGCCTGCCCTACTACGGTGGGACCCTCTGCGTTCAGTTCCCCATCTCGCGCACGCCCGTCCAGCAGTCTGGCGGAAGCGCGGCGGGTCAGGACTGCAGCGGCAACTACCTGTTCGAAATGTCGTCGGCCTACCTACTCGGCAAGGGCCTGACGACCGGCGACTCGGTCTACGCGCAATGGTGGTACCGAGATCCGGGCTCCCCGGGAGCCCTCGGAGTGGGGCTTACCAACGCGATCAGCTTCGACATCACTCCTTGAACGGCCGAAGGATTCCAAAACTTGCCGAGCGCTGCAGAGGACGTACTGCGGCGTGGCGTGGTCGGGTCGAAGTCGGCGCAGAGCACGTTCGACTGCCGCCGAGAGCCTGCGGTGGAACGCCACGGCATGAACGCTTGGCAGGTGGGCGACGGACTCGCATGGCCGCAGAATCCCCCCGCACGAAGCCGCAGGGGAACGTGGCCCCCTCGCAGCCGACTCGGGACCACCTCGCGGCCGCTCGATCGAGCCCCCCT
>JBIKYW010000240.1:0-5354 GCA_044355055.1 Planctomycetota bacterium
TCGCGGCGCTCGTCGAGCGCCTGCGCGGCTCCAACGTCGCTTACGAAGCGCGCGACTTCGACATCTCCGAGCGCGGTGGCACGAGCTACGCGCAGGGCGCGGGCGTAATGCAGCAGTTCCTGCTGTTCTGGGCGCCGTGGATCCTCGGTTTCGTCGTGATCATGCTCTTCATGCGCCAGATGCGCGCGCAGTCGGGCGCCGGCGGCGTGATGGGCTTCGGTCGCTCGCGCGCCCAGCTCTACACCAAGGAAAACCGCACGAACATCACCTTCGACGACGTCGCCGGCGCCCGCGAAGCCAAAGACGAAGTGCGCGAGGTCGTCGAGTTCTTGAAGAACCCGTCGCGCTTCACGCGCATCGGCGGGCGCATCCCGCGCGGCGTGCTGCTCGTCGGCCCTCCGGGCTGCGGCAAGACGCTGCTCGCCAAGGCTATCGCCGGCGAGGCCGAGGTGCCGTTCTTCTCGATCTCGGGCTCGGACTTCGTCGAGATGTTCGTCGGCGTCGGCGCGAGCCGCGTGCGCGACCTCTTCAAGCAGGCCCGCGAGAACTCGCCCTGCATCATCTTCCTCGACGAGATCGACGCGGTCGGTCGCCGTCGCGGCAGCGGCATGGGCGGCGGCCACGACGAGCGCGAGCAGACGCTCAACGCCATCCTCGTCGAGATGGACGGCTTCGGCACCGACGAGGGCATCATCGTCATCGCCGCGACCAACCGCCCCGACGTGCTCGACCCCGCGCTCCTGCGCCCCGGCCGCTTCGACCGCGAAGTCACGATCGAGCTGCCCGACTTCGAGGGCCGCGAGGAGATCCTGCGCGTCCACCTGAAGAAGGTGAAGACCGCGCCGGACGCCGAGCCGACCACGATCGCCAAGCTCACTCCGGGCTACTCCGGTGCCGATCTCGCGGCCATCGTCAACGAGGCCGCGATCCGCGCGGCGCTCGCCAAGAAAGAGGCGATCACCCTCGAGGACCTCGACGAGGCCCGCGAGAAGGTCCGCTACGGCCGTCAGAAGAAGTCGCGCAAGGTCGAGATCGAAGACAAGCGGATCACCGCGTACCACGAGGCGGGTCACACCGTCGTGGCGGCCTCGATCCCCGAGATCGACGACCCGCACAAGGTCTCGATCGTGCCGCGCGGACGCTCGCTCGGCGTGACGTGGATCATGCCGGACAAGGAGAGCTACCACATGCAGAAGAAGCGCATGGTGGGCCAGCTCGCCCTCGCCTTCGGCGGCCGCGCTGCCGAGGAGGTCTTCTGCGGCGACATCTCCGCCGGAGCCTTCGACGACATCAAGCGCGCCACGGAGATGGCCAAGGCCATGGTCACCGAGCTCGGCATGAGCGAGAAGATCGGCCCGATCAACTACGCCGAGCGCCAAGGCTCCGAGTTCCTCGGAACCGAGCTCGGCCGCGGCCGCGACCACAGCGAGGCCACGGCGCGCGAGATCGACGAGGAGGTTCGCCGCCTGCTCGTCGAAGCGCACCAGCGCGCGCTCGCGATCGTCACGGAAAAGCGGGCGGAGGTCGAGCGCATCACGCAGGCGCTGCTCCTCTACGAGACCTTGAACGGCGACGAGATCGCGCGCCTCGTGCGCGGCGGGGAGTCGCCCGAGAGCCTGCGTCCGGGTCAGGGCGGCCCGACGCCGAGCGCGCCCGCGACCACGGGCGAGCGCAAGCCGAGCGGCAAGGGCGCGGCGGACGGCAAGCTCGGGGATCTGCCCGGGTCGCCAGGACTTTCGCCGGCCTGAGCGCTCCACGGGGCGCACAGCTCTCCCGCGCGGCGCGACTCCGAAGTCGAGGAGTCGCGCCGCGCGTCTTTCCCTCGGGCGCCGCGATCGGCACAATCCCCTGCACGAGGGACACAGCTTGAGCTCCGCACGCATCTTTGGCACCGATGGGGTCCGCGGCAAGGCGGGCGAAGGCTGGCTCAGCGCGGCGAACGTGTCGGCGCTCGGGCGCCACGCCGGAGCGGTGCTCGGCGGCGAGCGCGCGAAGCGCACGGCGCTCGTCGGTCACGACGGCCGTCGCTCGGGGCCCGAGCTCGAGGCTGCGCTCGCGCGCGGACTCACCGAGAGCGGATTTGCGGTCACCAGCGCTGGACTCATCAGCACGCCGGGTCTCGCGCTGCTCACGCGCCTGCGCGAGTTCGATCTCGGCGGGATGATCTCGGCCTCACACAACCCCGCGGAGGACAACGGCGTCAAGCTCTTCGGCCGCAGCGGACGCAAGCTCAGCGACGCGGAGGAGCTCGCGATCGAGGCGCGTCTTGCCGCCGACACCCGACCGAGCGAGCGCGGCGCGCCGCCCAGCGTCGATCCCGAGCTCGAGCTCGCCTACTTGGGCTACCTCGTCGACAAGGCGGGCGCGGATCTCTCGCTCGCCGGACTGACGCTGGCGGTCGACTGCTCGAACGGCGGCGCGAGCCGCGTCGCACCGCGGGTCTTCGGACGCTTGGGCGCGCGCACGGTCGCGCTGCACGCCGAACCCGACGGCGAGAACATCAACTCGGGCTGCGGCTCGACGCACCCTGAGTCCCTGCAGGCCGAAGTGCGCCGACTCGGCGCGCAGGTCGGCATCGCGCTCGATGGCGACGGAGATCGCTGCCTGCTCGTCGACGAGCGCGGCGGCTTGGTCGACGGCGACGCGATCCTCGCGATCTGCGGCCGCCACGACGGGCCGCGCTGGAAGGACAAGCGCGTGGTCGCGACCGTGATGAGCAACAAGGGCCTGCAGCGTGCGCTGCGCGACGTCGGCGTCTCGCTCCTCACCGTCGGGGTCGGCGACCGCTACGTCGTCGAGGCGCTCGAGCGCGAGAAGCTCCCGCTCGGCGGCGAGCAGTCGGGCCACATCGTGTTCGGCGGCGACAACTACATGGTCGGAGACGGCATCTACACGGCGCTGCGGGTGCTGCGCGTGATGGTGCAGACCCAAAAGCCGCTCTCGGAGCTGGCCGCGGCCTACCGGGCGTTCCCGCAGGTGCTCGTCAACGTGCGCGTCGCCCGCAAGCCCGCGCTCAACGCCATCCCGTCGATCGTCGACGCCGTGGCGGCCATCGAACGGGAGCTCGGCGACGACGGACGCGTGCTCTTGCGCTACTCGGGTACCGAGCCCTTGGCGCGCGTCATGGTCGAGGGCCCCGAGCACGCCGTGATCACGGCTCAAGCGCAGGGGCTCGCCAAGCTGCTCGCCACCGAGCTGGGCGCGTGAGCGCCGCGCAGGGCTCACCGGCGCTCGCGGTCGCGCTGGAGACCTCCACCCGCCGACCGTCGATCGCGGCACGCTTTCGCGGCGAGGTGCACGAGCGCGTGCTCGACGCCGGACGCGCCCACGCCGCCGATCTGCTGCCGGCCCTTGAGCGCCTGCTCGCCGACCTCGGCGCGAGCCCCCGCGAGCTCGGAGCCGTGCTCTGCGGCACCGGACCCGGCAGCTACACCGGCCTGCGCGTGGGAGCGGCGACCGCGCTCGGACTGGCCCGCGCGAGCGGCGCGCTGCTGTGCGGAGTGCCGTCCTTCGAGGCGTTGGCCTCCGGCGCGCTGCGCTCGGGTCAGGAAGGTCTGGTGCTGCTCGATGCGCGCGCGGGCGAGCTGTATCGAGCCCGCTACCGGCGCACCCCGACGGGCATCGAAGTGCTCGAGGCGCCGTGCGTCACGACCCGCGCCGAGCTCGCGCTGCTCGACACGAGCGGCCTGCACGTCCTCGCCGATGACGCGGCGCTCGCGGCCGCGGGCTGGTCGGACGCCCCGCCGCGGGAACCCGTGCGCGACGCTCACCCCAGCGCGGCGATCGTGCTCACGCTCGGACTGGAGCGACTCGCGAGCGGAGCGATCGCCGGGGTCGAGCCGCTGTACCTGCGGCCGTTCGCGATGCGCTCGCAGCGGCGTTGAAATCGCGCGGCGCGAGTGGGATCTTCACCAGCGCCTTGGACGCCTACCGAGCATGGGCCGAGATCGATCTCGACGCCCTGACCCACAACCTCGCCGAGATCCGCTCGCGCATCGAACCGCACGTGCGCGTGATGCTCGTCGTCAAGGCGGACGCCTACGGGCACGGCGCGGTCGCGATCGCGCACCATGCGCTGCGCTGCGGGGTGAGCGCGTTCGGCGTTGGGACGTCCGGCGAAGCGCTCGAGCTGCGCAAGTCCGGCGTGCGCGCGCGCATCCTCGTGCTCGGCACGATCGTCGACGAGGAAGCGAGCGCCGCGCTGCGCCACGGAATCGAGATCGGTCTGCACTCGAGCGACCGTGCGCGCTCGCTCGACGAGCTCGCTGCACGTCTCGGTGAGCGCGCGCGCGTCCATCTGAAGATCGACACGGGCCTCGGACGACTCGGCGTCCTGCCGAGCAAGGCGCTCGAGTTGCTGGAACTCGTGCACGCATCGCCCAACCTCGAGCTCGGCGGCGTGATGACGCACATGGCGGCAGCCGACGGCATGAACGACGAGTTCACGCACCAGCAGTTGCGCGTCTTCGAGGAAGTTCTCGCCGCGGCGCGCGAGCGCGGACTGCTGCGCGGCTGGGTTCACGCGGCGAACTCCTCGTGCATCTTCAGCGGCATCCAGCCACAGTACGACTGCGTGCGGCCCGGCATCAGCGCTTACGGAGTGCTGCCCGGCACGATGGCTGCCGCGCGCGCGCTGCAGCCTGTGATGAGCCTGCACAGCCAGATCATCTTCCTGAAGGACGTGCCCGCGGGCGCCAAGGTCGGCTACAGCGGCACGTGGACCGCGCAGAGTGCGACGCGCATCGCGACCCTGCCCGTGGGCTACAACGACGGTCTGGCGTGGCGACTTGGCAACAAGGGCCACGTCCTCGTGCGCGGTCGGCGCGCCCCGATCGTCGGACGCGTCTCGATGGACTACACCTCGATCGACGTCGGCCACATCCCCGGCGTTTCCGTGGGAGACCGCGTCACGATCGTCGGCACGCAGGGTGCCGAGTCCATCACGCTCGAAGACCTCGCGCAGCAAGTGGGTACGATTCCCTACGAGCTTTCTTGCGCCGTCGGCAAGCGCGTCGAGCGCATCTACAAGGGCGGCGAAGAGGCGCCGTCGGCAGCGAACGGTGTGCTGTTTCCGCGAGTGTCGCAGAGCGGCCGCACGCCGGACGCGCCCGCGCTTCAAGTGGCTCGGTCGTGAGCGTTGCCGTGCGGACGTGGCTGCAACGTACGGCCTTCGTCGCTGCACTCGCGGTCGTCGGCGGCGCGACATTCCTGTTGGAGTTCGAGCGCTCGGGTGCTCTGCGCGCCCGCGCTCAGTCGACGCTGGAACGCGAGCTCGGCCTCGCGCTCGATATCGAGGACGTCGAGCTCGATTGGTTCGGTCCGGGCGTCACGCTGCGAGGCGTGACGCTGCACGA
>JBIKYW010000241.1:0-5345 GCA_044355055.1 Planctomycetota bacterium
AGCAAGGTGAGGAACGAGAGCGAACTGCGTGCAAACATCGGGAGCGACCCGTCGATCGACCGTCGACAGACCCACCGCCGCACGTCGAATTGGAGTTGGTGCGGCCGCGGGCGGAGCCTTCGAGGCGCGGGCCCGGCGGGAGCACCGACAAGGGAAGCACTCCGCAACAGGCACCGGACCCAGCCTCGAGGTCCGAAGGTGCAGCGATGCGCGGTGGGTCTCCTGACTCGCCGTTGGCGTCGCGCGGGCGGACCTTCCCGGACGTGCTCGGTCGACCGCCGAAGCGGGGGACCTCGCTGTCCAGTGGCCTGAGGAGCGCAAGGGCTCCCCACGGGGCTCGGTGACAGACGGCTCACAGTGGCGGGACCGTGCCGGAATTCCACCGGCTTCCCCTTGCCACGCTCGCAAGAAATCGAGTTGTCAGGCTGCGAAGCTAGCCGAGGCCTGCGCGTTCGTCAAACCCGCGCGGGCCTCGCGCTCGAACCCTACAATCTCGCGCCCATGCGCCTTGAACCCGATGAAGTCGAGAAGGCTCTCGATGCTCTCGAGCGTGCCGTGCTCGCGCAGCCCGGCCTCGCCGCCGAGCTCGAGGCGAGCCGACGCGAGTACTTCCTGCAGGGCGAGCCTCCGCCGGATGGCGAGGAGACGCCGCGCGCGCTCCGACGCCACCGCGAGTGGTTCTTGCTCGAGCGTCCGAGCAACGTCCTCGGCGGCGCGCCCGTCGAGTGGGTGCTGCATCGGCTCGACGATGTCGAAGAGAGCGAGCTGCAGGAGGACGCGCTGCGCGCGCTGCTCGCCTCGCGCTGCTCGGTGTTCCAAGTCACGGGCGTAGCGGAGGGCGAGGGCGTGTGGGTGCGCGATCTCGCGGCGATGGGGGAATACCCGCTGAGCGAACCCGAGGGCTCGCGCGCGCTCAGCGCCGACGACGTGCTCGTCGGCCGACTGTTCGCGATCGGCGAGTCGCTCTACCGCGTGTCGCCCGCTGCGGGAGTCTTTCGTTCCAGCAAGCTCCTGCGCGCGCTGCTCGCCGATTTCGAGCAGCTTCGTCAGGCCCGCCGCGGCGTGCTGCGGCTCACGCAGGCGGAGCTCGAAGGCATGTTCTGGCGGCGCCTCGAGCCCGTGGCCACCGACGCGGTCGCAACCGCGCGCGCTGCGCTCGCTGCGGGCGGCGTCGATTCGGAGCGCGTCGAGCAGATCTTGAATGAACTGCGGCGCTCGCCGTTCGACCCGTCGCTCGTCGTGCACGGCGTCGACGACGTGCTCGGAAGCGTGCTCGACTCGCTCGCCTTCGACACGCGCATGGATCTCGACCTCGCGCGGCGCGTGTTGCTCGATGCGTGGGCGGTGCTCGCGGCAGGCGACGACGAGAGCGCAGCGCCCGATGAGGACACTCCGCGCGGTCCGCAGGACGCGCGCGCCGCGATCGAGGCCTTCGACGCGGGGCGGCGCGCGGGCAAGGATCTGGAGACGCTCTTCCGCGAGCTCGAGCGCGATCTCGACCTCGAGAGCGAGAGCTACGATCCCGACGCGATCGACGGAGCTCCGGCGCCCGACTTCCCCGGCGTGGTCGGTGCGATGGTCGAGGAGTTCTTGTGGGAGCTCGGCGAGACGCGCGGCGAAACTGCTGCCCACGAGGCCTCGGTGATGCGCGCGTTCGGAGAGTTCGGCGCGGACTACGGAGTGTTCGAGAACCTCTCTGGCCGCGAGCTGGTGCTGTTCGCTTCGGTGTGGTTGCCCGAGCGCAAGTTCCTACGCAGCGCGGCGGAAGTGCGACGGATGCTCGGCGCTCTGCGCGAGTTCTGCGCGTGGTCGCAGGAAAACCACGATGTCGCGCTGCTCGACGCGTACGAAAAGACTATCCCGCCGATGGAGCGGGCTCTTGCGCGGCTCGTCGAGGCACAACGCTGGTGTCGCTCGGATGGAGGACAGGCGTCGACGCTCTACGAGGTCGCCGATCTCGATGGGCCGCGTCCGACGCTGCGCGACAGCCACGGTGGCTGCTTCGAAGCGGACTTGGAGCCGCGGCTTGCCGCGGCACTCGAAGTGGGCGATCGACTGCGCGCGCGCCGTGTCGAGGGCGGTCGCATCGATGTGTTCTGCTGCTATCCGCAGCAGAGCGCGACGATCACGCGCGGCTGAGAGGCTCGCTCGCGCGATCGACGCAGGTTGCGCTAGCGAGCCGCTGTGGCGGGAAGCTGCACTTCCGTCACCAGCTCGCTGAAGTCGCGGACTTCCGCAGGGTTCACGAGGTAGATCTCGCGGATCGGACCGTTTTCGACCCAGTCCATGCGCGCGAGGAACGCGAACAGCGCCGGGTAGGAGCGCGGGACTTCGGGGTAGGGCCCGCCGATGTAGGCGTAGGCGACCGTGGTGCTCTCGAGCACCGCGTAGCCGAGCTCGCCGCGCGTCTCGGTGGGGGTCGCTACCGGCAGGCAGGCGCGCAGGCGCAGGGACTCGACGGCGACCTTGCCCGGGTCGTCGTAGTAGAGCGCGAACGGCGCGCCGCTCGGCTCGATTCCATTTTCCGCCGCGAGCTTGAAGACGCGCTCCAAGGCACGGCCGACTTGTGTGTAGCTGCCGCGGGCTTCGACGAACACGTAGGGCTGGTCGAGACGCTGCTTCCAGTCGACGCTCACGTGGGTGAACGGTGCCTGTGCGACCGCGAGGTCCGCCACGAAGGTCGTGGGGGAGCCGCCGACCGAGCGCGCGGCATCGGGGGCGGTCGAGGAAGCGCTGCAGGCGGCGAGCAGGCACAGCGGCAGGATGCGGGTCAGCATGGGAGGCGTTTCGTCGCGTTCCGCGGGCGTCTTGAGGCACGGCGCTCGGCGGGACCGACGGCATGACCGAGGGCGGGAACGGCCGAGGCGTGGGGTGAGTCGACTCACGCCCATCCCCCGCCGGGGCGTCCGTAGGAAGTTGCATTTGCGAGGGACGAGCTGCCGAGTGTCGTTTCCGAAGGCTCCCGGCAGCGCCACGGCTCCCGGTTGAACCTGCGTGGTGCTCGGCACGGGCCTTCGACGGAGTCCCGAAGAACGTCGCGTAGCGGCGTGAACGACGTTGCCAAGGCGGTTTTCTTGGGGTTGCGAGTCGTTGCGCCGAGTCTCGGCGCGGAGCACGGAGCGGGAGTCGCGGCGAACGTCGGGCGCCGGGGCACGCCTGCGTGGCGCAGGGCGACTTCCAGATTCGAGGCACGAGCCGGCTGGGTGAGGTGGACGCGGTCCGAGCGCAAGGTGGCTGGACCCGGTCCTTCAAGGCGGGGTCTGGGAACCGCCAGCCAGATGACCGTCAGCCAGAGGACGGCGGTCCGCTCCGTCGATACCCATGGGGCGCTCACAAGGCGGGTGGAGTCCGACGCTTCGAAGCGCCGCCTTCTAGGGGACTCGACGTGGCGCGACGGACTCAAAGCCGCGGACCCTGTCCGAGCGTCGTCAGTCGCGTCATCCGCGCGCTCGCGGGGGAGCGTCGCGGTGTCGCGCCGAGACGGACGGCAGCGCAGGGTTTGGGCGGAGCCTCGAAGAGGGTGTCGTCGGACTGCGGTCGGGCTCGTCGAGGCCTCCGAGGCGCCCTTGGAGCTGCGACTATTAGCTTCTGATAATACTCGTTATGTTGCACCGAACCTATCCCCAAGCTGCGAGGGGGGCGGTCGGCCGGAGCGCGGCCCTTCGGCGCATTGACGCCGGGCTCCCTCGGCGGTGATAACGCCGCGCGTCCCTTCGCGCCCCAATTCCCAGCCCGAACATGACGATCTCCAAGCACGCACCGCTCACCTTCGACGACTGCCAGCAGGGCGCCAGCTTTCGCTCGCCCGAGCGCGTTGTCACCCGAGAGGACATCGAGCGCTTCGCCCACCTCACCGGCGATCACAACCCCGTTCACACCGATCCCCAGTTTGCGCGCCGCACCCCCTTCCGCGGCTGCATCGCCCACGGGATGCTCGTCCAGTCTCTGGCCGCCGGCATGATGTGGCAGAGCGGGCTCTTCGAAGGCACGGTGGTCGCCGTGCAGGGTGTCAGCGGCGAGTTCGTCGCTCCCGTTCGGCCGGAAGACTCGATCTCGGCCGAGATCACCGTTCACGCCGTCGATCCCCAGCCCGCGCCGCGGCGCGGCTGGGTCGAGTGGCAGGTCGCCGTTCGCAACCAGCGTGGCGAGGTCTGCTACCAGAGCCGCTGGAAGCTCTTGATGCACCGACGCTCGCCGACGACCGCGGGCTGAGCGCGACTCAGCGGTTCGCGGCAGCCGAGCCGGGTCCGCCCGGAAACTTCGCGCGCCGCGACGGCGGAGGCGGCGGCAGCCAGTCGAGATCGACGCCGATCAGCGCGGGGCGGCCCTCGGGGTCGGCGCTGCAAGGCCAATCGAGGGCGCAGACCTGAAAGTGCAGGGCGCCGAGCGCGGTGGACTCGGCGAGCCCGAGCGCCGCATGGAGCAGCGCGACGACCGCGGCACGACTCGTGAGGATGACGACCGACTCGGCCGGATGGCGGTCGGCGAGCGTCCGCAGGGATGCGTCGCCAAGGCCGACGTCGAGGCACTCCTCGATGGGCTGATTCAGCCGGGCCGCCGTTGCCGACACGCGATCGGGGGCGAGCTCGGGGCCGCGCAACCAAGCGCGCGCGCCGATGCGTGCGACGAGCTCGACCGTGTCGTCCGAGAGCGGCAAGTCGTCTGCGCAGACGAGCCAGATGCGGGTCAGCGGATTCACGCGGCGCACTCTACGCTCGCACGAGCTTCGCGCGAGCGGCGGGGCCGAGCGGGCCACGTTTTTTTGCGCTCCGCCCGTTGAGGCGGCGCGGCCCGTGGGATACGGTCCACAGTCGTATCGGCGGGAGTGCGAGCCGTAGCTCGCACCACGCCCGACGCACCCAAGTCTGGAGACAGTACGGATGTTGAGCCGTTTCGGAGCCTTCCTGCGCTCGTCGATCGGCAAGAAGTCGTTGATGGCCGTCACCGGCCTTCTCCTGATCCTCTTCCTGATCGCGCACGTCGCGGGCAACCTCACCCTGTACGCCGACAAGGACGGCGCCAAGTTCAACGCCTACGCGGCCCAGCTCGAGGCCCTCGGGCCCCTGAAGCTCGTGGCCGAGGTCGGGCTCGTGCTGCTCTTCGGCACGCACATCGCGCTCGGCATGCGCGCGATCTTGGAGAACCGCGAGGCGCGCCCGCAGCGCTACAAGGACCTCGCGCCCAAGGGCAACCGGACCTTCGCATCGATGACCATGGCGGTCACGGGCATCGTGGTGCTCGTGTTCCTCGTGATCCACATCATCGACTTCCGCATGGCGGACTTCTCGGAGAAGGGGCTCGCCGCACTCGTGGTCGAGCGGCTCTCGAGCCCCGCCGGCGGCGCG
>JBIKYW010000168.1:0-6735 GCA_044355055.1 Planctomycetota bacterium
TCGCGGTCGAGCGAGTGACGCATCCAGAACGGGATCACGCTGCCGTAGAGCTCGTCGTGCATGCGCGCGCGCCAGCGCTCCAGCGTCGCGCGCGTCGGTTGGTACATCGTGTCAGCCACGGATCTTCTTCTCCTGAGCGCGCTTCCACTCCATGTAGAAGCGGTGCAGCCCCTTCGCGGACGGGAACATCGAGTTCGGCGAGAGGAAGTGTGAGAACTCGAAGGTGATCAGCTTGTCGACGCCGGCCTTTTGCGCGGCCTCGACCTTGTGGCGCAGCTTGGGCCAAGCGATCGGCGGGAACTTGATGTGCACGTCGCGGTCGAAGCTCTCGGTGTTCGACCAGCAAGTCAGGCCATGCTTGCGCGCGAGTCGCGAGTTGAGCTCGAGGAACTCAGGCAGCTTGACGTACTCCACTTGGCCATCTTGGAACGCGACGATGTCGACGAGACCCTCGATGCGCGCGAAGACCTGTGCCCATTCGCGTTCGTGTTCGTCGAGCGCGATGGTCGTGCCGAACTGCTTCGCGCCACGGATGTAGGGCGAGATCAGGATCGGCGCCTTCTTGAGCGAGCGCAGGTGGCGCGCGAGCGACTCGTACACGCGCATCACGCTGTCGTCGAACGTGTTGATCTCGTGGCTGATGTACCAGCCGCCGAACGCCGGGCTCTTGCCGTAGCGCTCGTAGAACTCCTCGGTGAAGGCGAGGTTGACGTCGATCTCCTTCTGGTGCTCGCCCTTCATCCAGTGGTCGCCGGAGTCGTAGGTGCCGAAGAAGAAGGTCATGCCATTCTTCTGCGCCAGCTCGAGGAACAGGCCGACCAAGTCCTCTTGCACGATCAGGTAGCCATGGCGGCCGCGCAGAACCTTGGAGTCAAAGGCGCAGCGGTCCTGATAGCCGGCGCGGATCAGGATGACGGTGTCGATGCCGAAGGCCTTCATGGCCTCGAAGTCGCGCGTCCACTCCTCGCGGCTCCAGTTGGCGGACGGGATGTCGTGGCTGATTTCGTCGAGAAACGTTCCGGTGATCATGCTTCGAGCGTGAAGGCGAGCGTGGCGAGACCGTGGGGGGCGAGCTCGACCTTGGCCGAGCCGTTGGAATGGGGGAGCGAGCGCTGCTCGCGCTCGTCGAGGTCGCAGAGTGCGATCGAAGCGCTCTTGCGAGCGCCTAGGGCAGCAGAGCCCAGCGAGATACGGACGGCGCGCGGCTCGCGCACCCGATTCCACAGGCGCACGATCACACGGCGACCGTCGTCGTCGAGCTTGAAGGCCGAGAGCTCGACGTCGGGCGAGTCGAGCTCGACGAGCGCCGCTGTCGCAGGAGTCGCCGCGCTGTCGCCAAAGCGCACGGTGCGCGCCTGCGCGACGAACATCGGCTGTGAGAACGCCATCGCTCCCGCCGCGATCTCGCTCGCCGAGCGGCTGGCCGCGTGCAGATCGAGCTGGAGTTCGCACTCCTGTGCGCCGATGCACTGTGCGTCGGGTGTGTCGAGGCTCGGGCCGGCTTGGACGCGGCGCCAGCGCGTGTCGCCCCGCGAGAGCTTGCCGACGGCGCGCAGGAGGGTGAGCGCAACCTGCGTGCGATCGCCTTCGAGGAGCTCGTACTCGTGCAGACCGCGGTGCGCGAGCGAGAGCGCCGCGCGCGTGCCCGCGACGATGACGACGTCGCGCGTGAACTGCGTCGGGTACTCGAACTCCCCGGGGAAGCACTTGTAGCGCTCCGGCGCGCTCTCCGGCGTCTGCGGGTGGACGATGGGGCGCTCGCGGAGCTCGAACGCGCCGCCCGCGAGCGAGCTCGTCGCGTTGCCATCGGTGCTGACGAGGAGGCGCAAGCGATGATCCTCGGCGCCGTTGAGAGTCTCGATCCGCAGCGTGGGCGGACCTCCGGCGCACGCGAGCCGGATGCGCAGCGTCACGCAAACCACGGCAGGCTCGGAGTCGTCGTGCGCGCGCGGGCGCTCGAGATTCCAGCTCGCAAGCAGCTCGTCGAACACGGGTCCGGAAGCCACTCGAGCCACGTGCAGCGGCGGCAGACCGCGCGTCGTGAGCGGGGTTTCGCCGGCCAGAGGACCGAACGTGTATTCGTCGCCCACATCCGTGCAGCTCTCGAACGCGATCGCGTCGCGGAGCATCGTGCCGGTCGGCTTGTGCGTGAGGTGCACACGACCCTCGTCGCCGATGGCGATCAGCCAGTCACGGTTCGAGATCGTGGTCGAGTCGGATCCCCCGAGATTGGTCGCTGCTTCGCTCGGCTCTGCGCGCAGCCACGCGATGGAACGCGGCGCCTGCGTCTGCGCGAAGGCGAAGCGCATGCGCGTACCCCAGCCAGTGTCGAGGTGCTGCGCGCGGAATGCGCTCGATTCGCAGGAGAGGAGCTGCACGCGAATTGCGTGCCCCGCGGCGTCGAAGAGCTGCAGCGACTTGGGTTCCGGTGCACCTTCCACTTTGGGGAAGAAGACCTCGGCTTCCACGAGTTCCGCAGCATCGCTCGCGCTCGTGCGCAGCGCGCACAGCCACTGCGTCGAGCCGTTCTTGCGGAGTCCGGCGGTGCGGGCGAGCTCGCGCACGCTCTCCGCGGCGACGCTCCGTGCGATCTGCTCGATCTCACGGAAGCGCGCCTCATCGTCGAGATGCACTTCGTCGATGCTGCAGCCGCAGATGTCGTCGTGCGGATGGTTGAGGAGCAGCAGGCGCCACGCTTCGTCGACGAGCGCGTTGAGCTCGCGCCCGCGCGCGCCCGCGGCCACGGCGAGCGGCTCCGCCACGCGCTCGAGCAGCCACTGTGCGCGGTGATTGGCGAGCTTCAAGTACACGCGCGTCGCCCAGACGCTGGAGAGGATGGGGTTGTGCTCGTTGCCGAGGAGCTCGCCTTCGTGCAGCGCGAGCTTCGCTCCACTCGCTTCGACGTGGTCGATGTAGGCTGCGATCGTCGCGTGCTCGAGCTCGACCTCCGCCATCGTCTTGCGCGCGCCGTCGAGCAGGGCGGGCAGCTCCGGCTGGAACGGCATGTGATCGCAGCCGTTGAACAGGATCGCCGCGCCGGAGTGCATTTTCCCATCGCGCGCCTTCAGCGACGCGCGCAAGCGTTCGACCGCGAGCTCGACCGTCGGCGTGTTGCCCTCGAAGTCGCCGAACTGCTCGGGATGCCCGAGCGCCGCCGAGTCGAGGTAGCCGTCGCGCAGGTAGACCGTCGTCACCTCGCTGCCGTCGCTCGCGCGCCAGCGGAACTCGCAGCCGAGGCGCTCCCACTGCTCTTTCGAGAGCCCGCGCATGAAGAGGAACGAGCGCAGCCCGAGTCCCCGCAGGATCATCGGCATCTGCGCGATGTGTCCGAACGAATCGGGCATGTAGCCGTCGCGCGGAGTCGCGCCCAGCTCGCGCGAGCGCGCGAGCCCGCGACGCAGGTTGCGGATCAGCGCCTCGCCGCTCGGCAGGAACGCATCCGGCAGCACGAACCACGGACCTACTTCGAGTCGCCCAGCACGCACCAGTCGCTCGATGCGCTCCCGGTTCTGCGGCCGGATCGCGAGGTAGTCGTCGAGCGCCGCCGTCTGCCCGTCGAGCGTGAACGAGCGGAAGCGTTCGTCGCGCTCCAAGAGCTCGAGGAGCCCATCCACCAGCTGAACCAAGTGCACCCGGTACTGCTGGAACGACAGGTACCAAGCCCGGTCCCAGTGCGTGTGCGACACAACAAACCCGCGCAGGCGCTTCATGGGGGCGACCAGTCTAGCGCCCACCCCATCCCGCCGGACGCTATCCTCTGCGCTCCAGCGTGCGCCCGTAGCTCAGCAGGATAGAGCGGCGGTTTCCTAAACCGCAGGTCGTTGGTTCGACTCCAATCGGGCGTACCACTCTCGCCGTTTGGGCGGATTTGGGTCAGTCGAGCAGCGTGGCGCGCAGGCTGGCGGCGCGGGCGAGGTCGGCGGGGGAGAGACGGGCTTCGAGCGCGGTGAGGCGCTCGGTCGCGGAGCGTTGGCCGTTGGCGACGGCGAGCGAGTACCAAGCGTGGGCGAGGACGTCGTCGCGCTCGACGCCCTTGCCGTATTCGTAGAGGGCTCCGAGGCGGGCTTGGGCGACGCCGAGGTCTTGGCGGGCGGCGGCGCGGAACCAGCGGGCGGCTTCGGACGGATCGGCGGGCACGCCGTTACCCTGCAGGTAGACTTGGCCGAGGTTGTGCTGCGCGAGCGCGAGGCCGCTGTCGGCGGCGCGGCGCAGCCAGAAGAGCGCGCGCTCCGTGTCCTTGGGGATGCCGTCGCCTTCGAGCAAGAGCAACGCGAGCGACATCTGCGCCTCGGCTACACCTTGCTCCGCGGCGCGCTCGTACCAGCGGGCGGACTCCGCGACCTTGCGCTCTAGCACATCGCCGCGCGCGTACAGCAGACCGAGGTTGGTCTGGGCGCGTGCGTCGCCCTGCACCGCCGCGGTGCGCAGCCATTGCTCTCCCTTCGCGAGGTCGCGCTTCACGCCGCGACCCTCGAGGTACACGACGCCGAGACGTCCTTGGGCCTGCGGCTCGCCCTGCACGGCCGCGGCTTCGAGCCAGCGTGCGGACTGCGCGTCATCGCGCGGGACGCAGCGTCCGGCGGCGTACATCTCGGCGAGCGCGAGCTGCGCTTGCACGAGTCCCTGCTCGGCGGCGTGCTGCAGCCACGCAGCGGCGTAACGCTGATTCTCCTCACTCGACTGCGGATCGCTGGCGTAGGCGAGCCCGAGGGCCAGTTGCGCCTCAGGCACGCCCTGTAGCGCCGCGCGGCGCAGCCACTTCTGGCCCTCCTCGACGTCGGCCTTGCAGCCACGGCCAGCGAGCAAGAGCAGCCCGAGGTTGTGCTGCGAACGCGCGTAGCCTTGCTCGGCCGCAGCGCGGTGCCACTTCACCGCTTCCGTCTCGTCGACTGCGACGCTGTCGCCCTGTTCGAGCATCACGCCGAGCGCGTACTGTGCGTCGGGTAGCCCCTTCTCCGCCGCGCGTCGATACCAGTGCGCCGCGAGCGCGCGATCTTGCACGGTTGCGCGGCCTTCGTAGAGCATCGTCGCGAGAAAGAGCTGCGCGCGAGCGTCATCCTTCTCCGCAGCGTCCCGCAGTTCTTCAACCGTCGGCGGCGCGGGCTCCTTCTGCGTCGCCGCCGCTTCGGGCGCCGGCTCGGGGCGCGCACACGAGAGGATCCAGATCGAAGCGAAGACAAGTCCGAGGTGCTTCATATGTCGAGCTGCGGTGCAGCATCCGTAGGTGAGCTCATTTCGCAACTCGATCGTGAAGGCTCGATCAAGATCTCCCCGTGCGCGGGGCGATGCGCACGAGCAGCGCGAGCGTTTCGGCGGAATGGCCTTGGAGGTCGAGCTCGTCGGTGGGTAGGAGCTCGGACATCGAGAGACTGTCACCGGACTGCAGAGAAATGGCTTCGTCTTCACCCGTGACGCGTGCCACGAGCTTGCCTGTGGGCACGTGCAGGAAAGCGCGCGGGCTCTCGAGGCTCAGTCGCGCGCGGCGGACACCGACGCGCAGCACCTCGACGTCCACGCGCACGAGGTCCGGACGGTAGATCACGTTGAAGTCGCTTGCAGGTTCGCCGAGCAGCGTCGCCCGCGTGGGCCAGTCACCAGAGAAGCGATAGGGCTCGAGTGTGCGCACGCGGGCCCGCGGGGCATGCTCGCCATGCTCGAGCGAGAGTGCGCCGCCGTCGAGCAACACCAAGATGCGCTCAGAGCGCGGAAAGCCGGAGAATGCTCCGTCTTCTGCCACGCGCGCGCGGGAGATGCGCCAGTGGAAGTCGCCGCGCTCCAAGCTCCCGCCGCGAGGCTCCAGCGCGAGCTCGTCCGTGAAGCCGCGGCCGTTGCGCCACGGAGTGCGGCGGGCCTCGGCGAGGGATGTGCGAACGACGACGCGGGAGCTCATGACGAGTCTTCCATGCTGCCACGCCTGCTGCACACAAGACCACGAAGCCCTGCGAATTCCCGCGCGCGACACTCGTGTCGCAAGCTCGTACTCACTATGTCCCGTAGACCCGCAAGGCTCGTGGCGCGATGCTCCCCTCCGTCCGCCCCCCCCGCGAATTCCCAAGCGGAGCGAATATGAAGAAGACGGAACGTGAGCAACGGATCGCACTGTTGCAGTCACATGTGGACGCACTCGGCCTGCCGCGGGAGCGCATCTGCCCATTCAGTTCTCGCAAGGCCTTTCTCTGTCGAGGCTTCGCGCAGTGGCTGTGGGATGTGCGGGACCAGCGGCGGAACTTGAAGCCGGAAATGTTGCCGCTGAGCGGATTCGAGCTGCGCACGCTCGTCGAATCGTGGGACGAAGTGCGGCGTGCCGGACTCGCAGGAAATCACTGCCGCGGAGTACTCGTCGACGAATATCGTCTTCCGTGTGACGGTTGGGACGAGTGGAGCGACGAAGACCTTGCGCGCATGTGTCGCGACTTCGGTCTCCCCGTCGCGAGCGGCTCCGTGGCCGACGCCTGAGTCCATCTCAGCTTCGCCGCACCCGCTCGGCCTCCGAGCGCAGATCGCAACCTTCGAGGTGATCGTTGACGAGGCCCATGGCCTGCATCAGCGCGTACATCGTCGTCGGCCCGACGAAGGTCCAGCCGCGCCGCTTGAGGTCCTTGCTGAGCGCGCGCGAGCTGGCGGATTCCGTGAGCTTGCGCAGCATGTCGAGCGTCATGCGCTCGGGGCGCTCCGTGAGTGCGGGCTCGAAACTCCACAGATACTCGGCGAGCGAGCCACGCTCCTCGACGAGCT
>JBIKYW010000169.1:0-6683 GCA_044355055.1 Planctomycetota bacterium
CGAGTACGGCGCAGTCAACTTGCACGGACTCTCGCTGCGAGAGCGCGGCGAGGCGCTGATTTCCATCGCTCACCCAGACTTCCGCGCTGAGCTGCTCGGTCAGCTCAACCACATCCGTCACTTCGTGTGCTGAGAGCCGCTCAGCGCTTCGGCAGCCGCTTCAGCTCTTCGCGCAGCTTGGGCAGCACGTTCCGCGCGATGCGCTCGTGGCCCTTCGCCGTCGGATGCAGGCCATCGGGGAGGTTCATCTCGGGCACGCCACCGACTCCCTCCATGAACTTCGGCACGAACGGGACGCTCTCCTGCGCAGCGAGCCGGGGAAACAGCGCGTCGAACTGGGCCACGTAGTCGGGACCGAGGCTCGGCGGGAGCTGCACGCCGAGCAAGATCACCGGCACGTACTTCGCGCGGCACTTGTAGATCAGCGAGCGCAAGTTCGCGTCGACCACATCGGTCGGCTGTCCGCGCAGTCCATCGTTGCCGCCGAGCTCGATCACCACGAGATCGGGCTTGTTCTCGAGGATGTAGTCGATGCGCGTCTCGCCCCCAGAGCTCGTGTCACCGCTCACTCCTGCGTTCACGAGCACGAACGGCAGGCCCTCCGCCGCGAGCTCGCGCTGCAACACGGCGGGAAACGCGAGGTCCGCTGCAAGGTGCAAGCCCGCCGTGATGCTGTCTCCGAGAAAAACCACGGTCGGAGAGCCCGGCGGGATCTCAGGCGCCTTGGGAGCCGGCGTCTCGACGCGCGCGGGCCCGTCGCCGGGAAGATTGCGCTGCGGCGGACGCTCGTCCTTGCAGGCGAGTGCGAATCCCAGAGCGAGAACAGCGACAGCGAAGCGCATGGTGAGTTCCTAGACGTTTGCGGGTTCGCGACGATCCTTCGGATAGAGCGCGACGAGCAACACGAGCACCGCGAGCGAGGCCCACATCGGCGCCGCGAAGAGCGAGCGCGTCTGTTCGGGATTGGAGTAGTCGAGCTTCTCCGCCCCGTGCTGCGCCCACGTCGCGATCTTCGTGGAGACGAAGCTCCCCACGATCACGCCGATACCGACGATCACGAGGTTGTACAGGCTCTGCGTGCTCGCGCGCAGGTCCTTGGGCGCCTCCTCGTCGATGATCATGAACGCGAGGAAGATGAAGCAGCCGAAGCACACGCCGTGCAGCGCCACACCGAGCACGAGCGTGACGATGGGATCGAGCGGAATCTCGTGCACGTAGGCGAAGAGCGCCATGCGCAGCGCATAGGCGAGCGTGCCGACGATCAGGATCGTCTTGCGCGACACCCGTCCGACGAGGGTCGGAACGAAGGCCAAGACCGCGATCTCCGACATCTGGCCGATCGTCATCAAGCCGCCACCGCCCACGCCGAAGATGCGATTGATCGCGCCCGCCGCGTTGGATTGGAAGGCCGAGAGGAAGCCTCCGGTGTGCACGAAGTAGAACTGGTGGATGCACGCGATCGGGATCGTGAGCAAGAACAGCGTACGCAGCGGGTTCTTCGACACGGCTTCGAAGGCGCCCGCGATCGCGACCGCACGAGCACCGCGCTGCGGCGGCGTGTTGGGCAGCGTGAAGCAGTAGACGCCCATGATGGCACCCAGGATTGCCGAGAGCTTGAAGGCGTCGGCGCGTCCCGCGTTTTGTGCTGCGGCTACCGCTGCTTCCTCGACGCCGGTCGGCGTGTGCGCGATCAGGAGCCACTGCCCCATCGCGATGCCGACCGCGATCCAGCCGATCGTGCCCCACAGGCGCACCTTGCCGAACTGGCTCTTGCCGTCCGTCAGGTGGTGGAAGGCGAGGCTGTTCGTCAACGGCATCGTCGGGCAGTACAGCAGCGAATAAATGAGGGAGAAGGCGAGGAATCCGCCAAACGACTCGATGCTCGCAAGCTGCCACATCAGCACCGCACCGGCGAGGTGCAGCACGCCGAGGAACTTCTGCGTCGCAAACAGACGGTCGGCAATCTGCCCCGCGATGAACGGCGCGACGATCGCCCCCACCGCTCCCACGGCGAACATCGCCCCGATCTCGTCGTTCGTGAAGCCCCGGTGCCCCTGAAGGAACGGGAAGAGGATCGGCAGCCACGCGCCCCAGATCGCGTACTCCAAGAACATCATCACCGACAGGCGAGGCAGGAGCGCCGGGGGAGCTTCGTTCTTCATGCGTGAGGCAGACAGGAGGGGGCGTGGGAAGGGGAAGAGCGGCGGTTTGGCCGAACGGACTCCTCTTGTACCCGTCCCGGTCCGCACGGGCGAGACTCTGCTGCCCGCGGAGAGGCACAGATGGGCTCAGACTGCGCACGAGCGCGCCCAACCTGTAGAAAGAAGCGCGCAGGTCGCTGGGCTGGACGCGGATTCCGTCCGAGATTCCGTCCCCAGCGCCGCACGCCACCATGCTCTCCTGCCATCAGCTCACCAAGCGTCTCGCTTCCGGCGGCCACGAGCTCGTGGTCCTCGACCATGTCGACCTGCACATAGGGCGCGGTGAGTTCGCGGCGATCCTCGGACCGTCCGGCAGTGGCAAGTCGACGCTCCTCGGGCTCTTGGCCGGGCTCGATCGCCCCAGCTCGGGCGAAGTGCACCTCGACGGCGAGCGCATCGACAACCTCGACGAAGATGCGCTGAGCCTGCTGCGACGCCGCAAGGTCGGCTTCGTCTTTCAGTCGTTTCAGTTGCTCTCGAACCTGACAGCGTTGGAGAACGTGCTCTTGCCGCTGGAGCTCGCGGGCGCAACGGACGCGCGGGTGCGCGCGAGAGACCTGCTGGAGCAAGTCGGCCTAGGTGAGCGCACGCACCACTACCCGGCGCAGCTCTCCGGCGGCGAGCAGCAACGCGTCGCCCTCGCACGCGCCTTCGCTCCGCGCCCCAAGGTGCTCTTTGCCGACGAGCCCACTGGCAATCTCGACGCCGCGACCGGTGCGCGCGTCTTGGAGTTGATCGCGGACTTGCGCGAGCGCGAAGGAACGACCCTCGTGCTCGTCACGCACGACCGCGAGGTCGCGCGCCTCGCGCACAAGCGCATCCACCTGCGCGCGGGCCGCGTCGAGCGCATCGAAGAGGGCGCGCTGGCGTGAGGATCTCGCTGGTTTTCTCGGCGGCGCTGCGCGAGTCGCGCGGCGCGCGCGGGCGACTCGTGTTCTTCGTGCTGTGCCTCGCACTCGGAGTCGCGGCCGTGACGGGCGTGAGCGCGCTCGTCGCCTCGATCGAGTCCGTGCTGCGCTCCCAGTCGCAGGAGCTGCTCGGCGCGGACATCTCCGTGGATGCACGAAGACCGATTCCGGAATCGATCGACGGGTATTTCGACTTTGGAGAGAAGTCCGAGCGCGTCGACGTGCGCGAGCTCGCCACGCTCGTCGCGGCCGGTGGCAAGACGCGCTTGGTCGAGCTGAAGGCCATCGAAGGCGCTTTTCCGTTCTACGGCTCGATCGTGCTCGAGCCGCCGGGAGCGCTCGGCACGCTGCTCACGGACGCAACGTGCGCTGTCGCGACGGACATGCTCGTCGAGTGCGACCTGAAGGTCGGCGACTCGCTCAAGCTCGGCGGCGCGCAGTTCGAGATCGTCGCGGCCGTCCTCGACGAGCCCGGACGGCTCGACATGGCCTTCACGCTCGGCCCACGCGTCTTCGTGAGTCTCGACGGCCTCGCGCGCACCAAGCTCGAGGGGTTCGGCAGCCGTACTCGCTACAAGGCGCTCTATCGGCTCCCGCGCGATCCCGGCGAGCGCGTGCTGCGCGCCGCGCGCGAGCGCCTCGACGCCGAGGTGGAAGATGCGCCGTACTTCCGCGTCGAATCGCACCGCGACGCCCAGCCTGCGCTGCGGCGCTCGCTGGAGCGCTTCGAGAGCTTCCTCGGCCTCGTCGCGCTGCTCTCCCTCGTCCTCGGCGGGACCGGCGTCGCGCAGATCGTGCGCGCGTGGATCGCGGCGCGCACGCAGGGCGTCGCCGTGCTGCGCGCAATCGGCTTCCGTCCACGCGAAGTGCTCGCGATGTACCTCGGGCACGTGGCGCTGCTTGCGCTCGTCGGAAGCGTGATCGGCGCAACCGCGGGCTCGCTCCTGCCGTTTCTCGTGCCGATCGTCGCGCCCGAGCTCGTGCCGGAGGGGCATCAAATCCTCTGGGAAGTCACGCCGTTCGCAAAAGGCATCGCACTCGGGCTGGGCATCGCGCTCGTCTTCAGCGTTCCGCCTCTGATCGCGATCTGGCGCATCGCGCCCGTGCGCGTGCTGCGCAGCGACGTCGAGCCCCTGCCCGCACCGCGCATCGTGACGGTTGCCGCAGCGTTGGTGCTCGCGGGCGGCGTGTTCGCCGCCGCTTTTGCGCAGGCGCGCGACCCGCTGTACGCGGTGTCGTTCACGGGCGGTCTCGCGGTGCTCGCTGGCCTGCTCGTGCTCGCGGCGCGGTGGCTGGTCTGGTGCGCCTCGCGACTTCCGCGCGAAGGTCTCAATCCGTATCTGCGCCACGGCGTGGCGGCGCTCGCGCGTCCCGGCATCGGCGTGACCGGCGCGACGGTCGCACTCGGTCTCGGCGTGCTCGTGGTGAGCTCGATGGTCCTCATCGACACGCGCCTCGCGGAACGTCTGCGCACCGCACTGCCCCCCGACGCCCCCAGCGTGTTCTTGCTCGATGTCCAGCCGAACCAGTGGGACGGCGTAGCGGAGAAGCTGCGCGGAATGGGCGCCCCCGAGCCGCGCAGCGTGCCCGTGCTCACCGCGCGTATGAGCGCCATTGACGGCGTCGACGTGAAGGAACTGTCGCAGAAGCGCCCCGATGACAGCGGCGTCGGTCGGCGGCGCTGGGTACTGACGCGCGAGCAGCGCATCACGTGGATGCGCGAGCTCACGCCCGACAACAAGCTGGTGGCGGGCGAGCTGTGGAGCGATCCGGAGCGTCTAGAGGTCAGCCTCGAAGAGAAGTTCGCCGAAGACCTCGGCGTCGGCCTCGGGTCGCGCATCGAGTTCGACGTGCAGGGTCGCAAGATCGAGCTCGCCGTCACTTCGCTGCGCAAGGTCGAGTGGGAGAGCTTCGGCATCAACTTCTTCCTCGTGGCGGAACCCGGCGCGCTCGACGACGCGCCCCACTTCCGCCTCGCGGCGGCGCGGCTCGAGCCTGAAGCAGAGCTGCAACTTCAGTCCTCACTCGCCGACGACTTTCCCAACGTCACGCCGATTCGCGTGCGCCCAATCCTCGACAAGATCCTCAACGTCGTTTCGAAGCTCGCGCTCGGCGTACGCGTGCTCGGGCTCTTCACGATCCTCACCGGTCTCGTGATCTTGGGCGGCGTCGCGAGCTCGACCGCGCTCCAGCGCTCGCGCGAAGTTGCGCTTCTGAAGACCCTCGGCCTCACGCGCCTCGGCGTCATGCGCCTCTTCTTCGTCGAGTACGCGCTCGTCGGGCTCGTGGCGGGCCTGATCGGCTCCGTGGCAGGCTTCGTACTGTCCGCGCTCTTCTTGGAACGCGTCGTCGACACAGCGCCCCAACTTCCGTGGCTCGCTCTCCCGCTCGCAGCCCTAGCCGTGGCACTGCTCTCCGCCGCCTGTGGCCTCGCCGCCAGCACCCGCGCGCTGCGCTCTCGCCCGATCGAGAGCCTACGCAGCTAGCGCTCAGTCCAACGGGCGCGACGGCCCGAGCTCCGCAAGCACGACGAGGACGTCGCACAACTGCTCCATCGGCATGAGTACGACACTCTCGTCGTCGCGATCGGCGGAGAGTGCATAGCCGGGCCATTCCATGGCCCAAGATCTGGCGCGCCAATCTGCGAAGGCAGGAGCGTTCGGCATCGCGTGAAGGTCCACCCAAGCGGACTTCAGCGTGGAGTCCACGATCTGTCGGGCCAGTCCTTGGTCTAGCGGCGCACGCGAGAAGACCGACGTCGCAGCGGTGGCGTCCGGCATGTTGCCATCGGCGGCATACGGCACTCCACGGATCTCGGCTCGCGTGTAGTCGAAGAGCACCACGCGATAGCGCTCACCCAGCTCGTCGCGCAGGAAGCTGCCGGACGGACGGAAACCCTCCAAGTTGCCGCGCGGCAAACCGCCGAGCACGTGAAGGTTGTGGCCCCAAAACGCGCCGCGGTGAGGACCGTCCGCGAGCACATTCTCGGCCATGAAGCGATCGCGCAGACTGAAGTAGTCGGGATCCATCTCGCTCGAGTCGCCATCGGCGACTTCGAAGCGGAAAGCGAGCAGACCTTGGATCGCGCGGCGAGCCGCGTTTTGGACGCGCCGGTCCGCGGCGCAGGCCTGCTCGAGCACTTCTAGTTGCAGGACACATGCGTCGAGCTTCGCAGTATCGAGCGAGGAGATCAGCGCCGGTTGGCGCAGGGCGAGCGCCGAAGCCCCAACGATCGGCTCGAGCGCCGCGCGCAGCTCGGCAGCGAGTTTCGGTTCGCGCTCCGCGAGCCATTCGAGCGCGAGGTTCGCATCGGCGCTCGTCGCTTGGCAGTCGATGCCGACGATCCGCACTTCGCGACCACGGAGCGCTCGCTCTCGCAGGCCTTCGATGCAGTGCACGAAGGCCTCTGTCTTCAAGACTCGGAAAATCTCGGCGACTCGGACCGCCTCCCGCACGTCCGCCTCGCGATCACTCAGCACACGCGCGAGCTGCTCGACCCCTTCTCGGTTGGCTTCGAGGTAGAGCGTGTCGATCCTGTCCGCGTCGAAGAGCTCCAGGACAATTTGACTCTTCA
>JBIKYW010000170.1:0-6656 GCA_044355055.1 Planctomycetota bacterium
CGCGATCAAGACTTGCTCGCGCGGATCGTGGCTCGAAGCCGTGCGACCGAGTCGGTTGCGGCGCGGCAGCACCTCTTCGAGGCTCGCGGGCGTGCTGGTGGTGTCTACGCGCACGAAATCGCCGACCGCGACTGGGTTCTTCTGCTCGGTGCGCTCTTCGAAGAGCTTGCCGCGAGGCGCGCACACCACGACTCGACCGTCGACCTCGACATGGCACACCTTGGCATCGGTGCGGATCACTCGACCGGTCTGTTGCGGCGCTTCACTCATGCAGGGCCGCTCATGCTAGAACATCCGCGCCCCATGACGCGCAGAGAAGTGCTCCGCTCGACGTCGAATCCGACCATCGCCCTCGTGCGCAGTGCGCTCGGGGGTCGCGAGAAGGGCCTCTTGGTCCTCGAGGGCGAGCGACTGATCGACGATGCGCTGCGGGCCGGTTGCGTTTTCGAGCTCGCTCTCGTGGCGGAGAGCCGTGCGGAGCGCGCGCGGGACCTCGAAGCGCGCGGTGTGGACGTGCGCGTCACCGACGATGCGTTGCTGGAGCGACTGAGCGCGCTCGCGACGAGTCAGGGCGCGATCGCACTCGCCCGCGCGCCGCAGCCCGCCACGCTCTCCGCTCCGCATCTCGGACCTGAAGCCCTCGTGCTCGTAGTGGCAGGAGTCGCGGACCCAGGCAATCTCGGTGCGCTCGCGCGCAGCGCGGAGGCCGCCGGCGCGCAGGCGCTCGTGCTCGTTCGCGGCGGAGCGAGTCCGTGGAACGCGAAGGCGCTGCGCGGCTCGATGGGCAGCCTGCTGCGATTGCCGGTGATCGCGTTCGAGGATGCGGAGAGCGCGGCGCGTGGACTGCACGACCATGGCTTCCGTCAGGTGCGCGCCGCGACACGCGGCGGCCGCTCGCCCTCCGAGTTCGATTGGAGCGGACGCATCGCACTTTGGGTGGGCTCCGAGACAGGCGAGATTCCAGCCGCGGGCGCCAAGTTCGAGGGTGTGACGATCCCGATGCGCGGCGCGGTCGAGTCGCTCAACGTCACGGTTGCTGCATCGCTGCTTCTGTTCGCCGCGGGACGTGCTGAGGAGCCGCGGGTGTGAGCGGCGAGCTGTTCGACGATGCAGTCGAGCCCACGCGCGCAGTGCAGGCCAACGCGGGGCCGCTCGCGGAGCGCATGCGGCCACGCACGCTCGCGGAGGTTGCGGGTCAGACGCACTTGCTCGGGCCCGAAAAGCTGCTCGCGCGACTCTTCGAGGGCGAGCTCACGCAAAGTCTCATCCTTTGGGGGCCGCCGGGCGTCGGCAAGACCACGCTGGCGCGACTGCTCGCTTCGCGCTCGCTCCTGCGCTTCGTTCCATTTTCCGCGGTCCTCTCCGGAATCAAGGAGGTGCGCGAAGTGATGGCAGAGGCCGCGGCGACGCGGCGGCGCAGCGGCGTGCGCACGTTGCTCTTCGTCGACGAGATCCATCGCTTCAACAAGGCACAGCAGGATGCGTTCCTGCCGTTCGTCGAGGCGGGCGACATCGTGCTCATTGGTGCGACGACGGAGAATCCGTCGTTCGAGCTCAACGGTGCGCTCCTCTCGCGAGCGCGCGTCTTGATTCTTCAGCCTCTCGCGCCGCACGAGCTTGTGACGCTGCTCTCCCGCGCGCTCGACGACGCGCGCGGGCTCGGCGGACGCGTACGCGCGAGTGAGGACTTGCTGTTGCGCATCGCGCACGCGGCGGACGGCGACGCGCGGCGTGCGCTCAACTTGCTCGACACGGCTGCGGCGCTCGTACGCGATGGTGGCGAGCTCGACGAAGGAACGCTGGCGCAGGCACTCCAGCGCAAGCAGCTCGCGTACGACAAATCGGGGGAAGAGCACTACAACCTCGCGTCTGCCCTGCACAAGTCGATTCGCAACAGCGACGACAGCGCTGCGGTCTACTGGATCACGCGCATGCTCGAAGCCGGCGAGGATCGCGACTTTCTCGCGCGTCGGCTCGTGCGCATCGCCGTCGAGGACATCGGACTCGCCGATGTCTTCGCGTTGCGGATCGCGCTCGACGGCGCGGACGCGTGGAACCGGCTCGGCACGCCCGAGGGCGAGCTCGCGCTCGTGCAAGTGGCTGTGTATCTCGCGCGTGCAAGGAAGTCGAACGCGGTGTACGTCGCCTACGACGCCGCACGGGAAGATGTGCAGCGCACGGCGGCGGATCCGGTGCCGCTCCACCTGCGCAACGCCGCCACGCGGTTGATGCGCGAGGCGGGCTACGGCGCGGGCTATCGCTACGCGCACGACGATCCCGCGGCCAAGGACGAGATGAAGTGCATGCCGCCTTCGTTGGAAGAGCGGCGCTACTTCAAGAAGTAGCGCGGACCGCGCGCGCTCAGTTCATCTTCCACGCGAGTTCCGCAAAGAGCTCCGCCATGGCTTCGACGTCGTGCGCGATGCCCTCGGAGTCCGTCGCGCTCGCGGAGAGCTCGCCTGAGAGCTCCAGCTTCGCGTCGAGGGCGAACGAGTGCGCGACATCCGTGTCGAGATCCCACAGGAGCTTGCCTTCGCCGCCGAGCACGAGCCTGAGCTCCGCGGCGTCGACCTTGACCTCGATACCTTCGAGCTCGAGCTCGCCGCCGAGCGCTTCGAGGATCGCTGCGCGTCCGTCGAGTTCGCCTTCGGCGTCGAGCGTGAGCTTCACCTCCGCGCAGCGGCGGCCTTCGAGATCGCGCACGCCGACGAGCTCGCAGCGCGCCCGGAAGCTCGCGAGGATGTCCTCGAGCAGCGGATTGAGAGCGTCGTCGAACTCCTCCGCGACCGCACCGCTGTCGAGCGTATCGGTGAGAGTGCGGACTTCCATGCCGAGCATCAGCGCGGGGACGAGGGCTTCCGGCTCGAGCTGCCACGTCGCACCGACTTCGATCTCGCCCGCGGGCAAGAGCGAGCGCAGGTGGAGGTCCGCGCCGAGCCCTTCGAGCGCCTCCATGCGGCCCTCGCCGTCCTTGAACGAGAGCACGTAGGCGTCCTGAGACTTGCTCCACTCGAAGAGGATCGTCTCGCCGTCGACCTCGAAGAGATCGCTGGCCTCGTCCTTCTGCTCCGCCATCGCGAGACGCGACTTGGAGCTCTGGTACGACCGCTCGAAGCGTGTGGGACGGCCGTCTCGAACGTCGAGAAAGCGATCCGACACGCTCAGCTCCATCGCGAGCTCGGCCGCGAAGTCCGCGACGGGAACTTGCGCGCTCAGGTCCTGACCGTCGATCGTGACGGAGAAGTCGCCGAGGCTCAGGCCGCCGCGGATTTCATAGGTCATCGGTGCGACCGTGTCCGCAGGGGGCGCGAACTCCAGTCGCTCGGCCCGAGGCGCGAGCGCGAGCAGGGCGAGCGGTGCGAAGCAGCGAGCGGCGGAAGAGAGCGTGAGCATGAAGTGGCTCCGTGCGGGGCGCGACGAGCCTAGCCGAAGTATGCCCCGAACGCGCGAGCGGACCTCACTCGTACTGCTGCGCTGCTTCGGCGAGACGTCGCGCGAGGCCAGAAACGCGCAGACTCGGCTCCGCATTGTCGATCGCCATGGAGAGTGCGCGCTCGGAGCCCACGAGCACGAGGAGCTTCTTGGCGCGCGTCACCGCCGTGTAGAGGAGGTTGCGCTGGAGCATCAAGAAGTGCTGTGAGACGAGCGGGATCACGACGACGTCGTACTCGCTGCCCTGCGAGCGGTGCACGGTGATCGCGAACGCGCTCTGCAGGTCGGAGAGCTCGTCCGGCGCGTAGAGCACCTTTTTCTCGGGGTACTTCACGCTCACGCCGCTCTCGTCGACCGCGACGATGCGCCCCATGTCACCGTTGAAGACTTCCTTCTCGTAGTCGTTGCGCGTCTGGATCACCCGATCCCCGATGCGCCACGAGCGGTTGCCGAGACGATATTCCTCGACGTTCGCGCCGAGCGCGGCGCGCAAACGCTCGTTCAGCGCATCGACGCCGCAGTCGCCCTTGTACATCGGCGCGAGCACCTGCACGCTCGTCGACCAGTCGAAGCCAAAACTGCGCGGGATACGCTCGGTGACGACCTCGATCACGCGATCCGCGCAGCGGCGCGGGTCGTCGGCGGGGAAGAAGTAGAAATCTGCGGCGCGGTCGCCTCGCTCCGGAAGCTGCGGCCCCTCGCCCGCGAGGATGCGGTGGGCGTTGGCGACGATCAGGCTGTCGCGGCCTTGTCGGTGGATCTGCGTCAGGCGGAAAGTCGGGACGCACTTCGACGCGATCAGGTCGCACAGCACGTTACCCGGCGCGACGGACGGCAGCTGGTCGGGGTCCCCGACGAGTACGACGCGCGTGTGCGGCCCCACCGCCTTGAAGAGATGGTGGGCGATCACGACGTCGAGCATCGACATCTCGTCGACGACGAGCAGGTCGCACTTCAGCGGGTTCTTCGCGTCGTGGGCGAAGCCGCCGTCCTCGGGGTCGTACTGGAGCAAGCGGTGCACGGTCGAAGCGGCGCGCCCCGTAGCCTCTGCGAGGCGCTTCGCGGCGCGACCCGTGGGGGACGCGAGCAGCACGCGTGCTCCGGCGCCCTCCGCGAGTGCCACGACGCTGCGCACGATCGTGGTCTTGCCGACACCCGGTCCCCCTGTGAGCAGTCCGATGCCCGTCGCGAGCAGCCCGAGCACGGCATGGCGCTGGTCCGAATCGAGCTCAAGCCCGCTCTGGCGCTCGAAGCGTGCGAGCTCGACCTCACCGGCGAGCGCGTGGACGTCGTGCTCCACGGCGAGTCGCATCACGTTGGCCGCGAGCCCACGCTCGCTCGCCGCGAGGTGGGGCAGGTAGAGCGCGCGCTCGCCGGGCGCGGTTTCGCCGTCGATCACGAGCTCGTCCGAGTCGACGAGCTCCTGCAAAGCTCTCTCGAAGCGGGCATCGTCGATGTCGAGCTGCACGAGGTCGCGCGCGTTCTCGCGCAGGCGGCGCTCGCCAAGCAGCGTGTGCCCGTCGTCGGCCGCGCTCCGCAGCGCGTGCAGGAGCGCCGCTCGCGTGCGCTCGGGGCCATTGAGAGCGAAACCGAGCTCGCGCGCGATGCGATCCGCGATCGTGAAGCCGATTCCGCTCACAGCACCCGCGAGTCGATACGGATTCGCGCGCACGAGGGCCTCCGCGTCGGCTCCGAGCTTGCGCTGCACCGCCGCGGACTGCCGCGGGCCGAGACCGACCCCTCGCAGGAAGGCGTTGAGCTTGTGGCGCCCGTACTCGGCCTTGACGGCCGCGATCAGCCCTTCGCGCACCGCGCCGCGCAGTCCGACCACGCCGGTGAGCTTGTCGGGCTCCTTGTGGATCACCTCGATCGCGTTGGGGCCGAGCTTCTCGACGATGCGGCGCGCGAGCGTCTCGCCGATCCCGTCGAAGGCGTCCGACGACAGGTAGCGCACGGCGCCCTCGACCCCGAGCGGCGGCAGCGGCTCGCTGCTCTCGAAGCTGAACTGTCGACCGTGCGAGCGATGGCTCGTCCATTGGCCGCGCAGCCGCAGCCGCAGACCCGCGCTCGGCCGATCCATCGCACCGACGGCCGTCACGCGGGTCGAGCGCCACAGGGTCTGCGCGTTCGGGTCGTCGAAGCCCTCCTCGGGCGCGATGCGCAGCACCGTGTACTGCGTCTCGGGGTTGTGGAACGTGACGACCTCGACTTCGCCTTGGAGCACAGTGCCTAGGGCGGTGCTCGTCGTCGGTTCGCGGTCTTCGGACTCCTCGCTCACGGGCTTCCTTCCGCGCGAGAGGATAGGTCGTCGAACGTGCGGTCGCTCAGCGGATCGGCGCGCGGCCCGCGAGCGTTTTGCCGGAGGACGAGCGGGCCGTGAAGTGCAGCTCACCGTCGCGAGCACCCGCCGCGAGCTCCCAGCGCTCACCGTCGGGGCCGGTCGCCGAGCCGACATAGGTCGTGGGCGAGTCGGCGATGAGTACGGGGGCACTCAGACCGCTCGACGCGAGCGGGGAGGTGAGCGTGGCGAGGGCCTCGGCGGCACTCGGAGCGCGGTACGTGCAGCCGACGAGCAGGGCGGCGACGGGGGCGAGCGAGGTGATGTGCAGATTCATAAGTCGTGATCTATCAGACATTTGCGGAGATCCTCGAGGGTGTCGAGCGGGTTGCCGGCGGGGGGGCGCGGGCCACCTTGGGCGGACCACTTCCCACCCGCTCGAGTCCTCGCTATGCTCTTCCCCCCGGTCCATTTCAAGGAGCCGCAGGGCTCCAAGGTAGAGTTCGCTTGACGATCAAGGTCCTGGTTCGACAGAACGAGTCGCTCGAAGCCGCGCTGCGCCGCTTCAAGCGCCAGTGCAACTACAGCGGCGTCTTCCGCCTCGCCAAGGCGAAGACCTGGCACGAGAAGCGCTCCGACAAGCTGCGTCGCGAGCGCCGCGAGCGCCTCCGCACGATCCAGCGCGCGAGCCGTCAGGCGCGCGACCTGATCATGGGTCACCGCCCGCCGCCCAAGCGCAAGATGTTCGGCGGCCCCCGCTCGGGCGGCCCCGGTCGCGGTTGATCGCCGCGCGCCTCCCCCGAGGCGCGGCCTTCGAAACTCCACGTCGCCGTGGTGCCCACGCACCGCGGCGACGTGGTCTCATGTCCACGCCGGTGCACGATGTCGAAGCTCAGGCTGCTCAAGAAGGACCGTGACCTCTCCAAGCCGTTGGAGCAGGTCGAGC
>JBIKYW010000297.1:0-4556 GCA_044355055.1 Planctomycetota bacterium
AGGTTGCGCCGCTTGCGACCGAGACGCTCGCTCGCATTCCTACGGCGCTCGCCGAGCTGCGTTCGGCTCGGCCAGACTGGTTGGCGCGCCTCGCCGGACATGTGGGAGGAGGGCGCGTGGGAGCAGGGCGCGAGAGCGCGGGCGAGCTCGCCGCTGCGTCGAATGCTCGCGAGTTGCGTCGGCTCTCCGGTGCCGTACTGGTGGCGGTCTTCGATCTTCGGGAAGGCGGCGCGGCGGAGCTCGCGCAGGTCGATGTCGCGCCGGCGCTGCGCGAGCGGGTCGATGACTGGCGAAGGGCACTCGAGGGTTCCTGTGGCGAGGTCGGGTCGCCGGAGAACGACCTGGTGGTGCGCGCCGAGGTCGTGGTCGTTCACCGCGCGGCCCCCGGCGCAGGCAGGGAAGCCCACGCGAGCGCGCTGCGACGCGCGATTTCGTCCAACGTGCGCGCGCTCGCCTTCGCGCCGCTGCGCGACGGTGCGAACGAGGTGCGAGGCTGGGTGCGCTTCGAGTTCGAGCACCATCTCGTTCCAGCGCGCGGGGTGTTGGAGCGCGTAGGCGCGGCTCTGGAACACGGGGCCGATCCGCGGCCTGCCAGCGCACGAGGACACGAGAGTGAGTCGCACGATCGCGACGGTGCGCGCCCGGGCGGCGACGGGGCTTGTGCCGAGGCCTTGCGCGCGCTGGTCGCAGAGCTCTCGATGAAGACCGCCCAGCGCCGCTGGTGGGCGTTCGAGCTCGATGGCGATTCGCTGCGCGAGAGCTGCGCGGGAGGCGCGGACCTCGGACAGCAACGAGGCGGTGGGCGAGGGCTGGCACGCTCGCGCAAGACCGCGGCCCTCGTGCGCTGGAGCGAACCGACGGCGGAACTCTCGCTCGCGGCGGCGTCCGCATCGGGCGTGGTCGTGCCGATTCGCTCCGCAGGCGTGCTGTGCGGGTTCCTCGTCGTCGAGTCGCTGCGCCGCAACGACTTCCCCGACACGCTCACGGAGCGCTGGACCGAGCGTGCGTCGAGCTGGACCGCGCTGCGCATCGCGCGCTTCCGCGACTGGCATCGCGCGCAGCACGGCTTCGATGTGTACTTCGCCCCGGAGAGCGGCGGTCACGGCTGGGTCGAGTCCGTTTTCGCAGCTGCGCGCTCGCTCGCTCCGTGCGCGCTCTCTGGCGCGCCGGGCAGCGGCCGCAGCGTAGTGGCGCGATGGCTTCAATTCGAAGGTGCGCGCGCGCAGGCGCCCATCGTCGCGGGCTCGGCGCTGACGCTCGGTTCTTCGGTGCGGGAGGTGCAGGCGCTCGAGGCGCGTGCTCGCGGCGGCGTGGTGGTGCTCGCGGATGTCGAGGGATGTTCCCCTGCGGCGCAGCTCGCTCTGTTGGACCTCTGGGAGTCGCGCCGCGAGGCGCGCTGGGTCCTCACGCTCTCGGATGCGCCGAGCGCGTTGGCAGCGAGCGGATCGCTCCGGCCCGAGCTCGCACGGCGACTCGAACGACTGCACCTCCGGGTCCCTTCGCTCTCGGAACGGCGAGTCGAGCTGCCGCGGCTCGTGCACGCGATTCTTCGGCGCTGCGCCGTCGACGAAGGCGTGGCGATGCCCTCGCTCGAGGACGAGGCGCTCGCTCTGCTCTGGCGTCAGCCGTGGGGCGGCAACGTGCGCGAACTCGAGAACCTGCTGTTCAAGTTGGTGCTCGCACACCCCGGTCGCAGCGTCGGGCGCGAAGAGGTCGAGCGGATTGCGAAGCGCTCGGGCTTGGAGCTCTTGCGGCGGGCGAGCTCGCGGCAGCCCGATCCAGAGCTCGTGCGCGCGGCGCTCGCGACCACCGCCAACCTGCGCGGCACCATCAACAAGACCCGCGCCGCGCTGTACCTCGGGTGGGACCCCGACACGCTCGTCAGCCGGATGGCGGAGCTGTCGTGTGCCGCTCCCGCTTCGGTCGCCGAGGCGTCGGCGTCGCCGGATGACCTCTGAGGTCGGCGCCCCGCTCGTCTACGCCGTCGCGGTTGGGGATCGGGAGGGAGGTCCCCGGAAAAGAGATCGGGGAGCCCGCTCGAAAGAACGGGCTCCCCAAGTGCTTCCCAGGGGGGAAGTACCCGCCGACCTCCATGGCCCCCCCGGGCATGGCTGTCAGTGGGCGAGGCTTTCACCTCGCTCCCTTGTATACGGCAGTTCGGGCGCCGTTCCTTAGGGAAAGTCGAAAAAATGTTTCAAAGTGGCAACATTTCAGCGCGTCGAGCTCTGGGGCAGGCTCGAAACGCCCCTCCTGAGCCCTAGAAGCGCTCTTTCGGCCTCCACGCCATGTTTCAAGCGTGCCGAAAATGAAACGCGGCTGCAGGGGAGGGGGCGGGCGGCGGACCGCAGCTTGCCTCGGTGCCCGCGGGCTTGGTACTCCAGCCGCTCGGAGCGGCTTCCTGACGAGGCCGACGCACCCCGCAGCCCTTGGCGCCCGCCGTGAAGCTCTCGGATTTCGACTACCACCTGCCCGAGAGCCTGATCGCGCAGGCCCCCGTCGAACCCCGCGACAGCGCTCGGCTCCTGCACCACGACATCGGCGGCGACGCGACGACCCATCGCGCCGTCCGTGACCTGCCCGAGCTGCTCGCGCCGGGGGACCTCCTCGTGGTCAACGACACCAAGGTCCGTCGCGCGCGGTTCGTCGGACGTCGCGCGAGCGGGGGCGCGGTCGAGATGTTGCTCGCGGAGCTCCGTCCGGACCTACGCTGGCGGGCGCTCGTGCGACCGGCAGCGAAGCTGCGCGAGGGCGAGCGCGTGGAGCTCGAAGAGGGTCGGCTCGTCGCGGTGATCGGCGAGCGTGGTGCGGAAGGCGGCGAGCGCGCGGTGGACCTGCTCGACCCTGCAACGGGCGAGCGCGCCAGCGAAGCACTCGTCGAGTCCGTCGGCCGCGCCCCGCTGCCGCCCTACATTCGCCGTCCACGCGGCGCGGACGAAGCCCTCGAGCGCGATCGCTCGTCCTACCAGACCGTGTTTGCGCGCGAGCTCGGCGCCGTCGCGGCTCCCACCGCTGGCCTGCACTTCACGCCGCAGCTCCTCGAGCGCTTGGCGCAGCGCGGCGTCGAGCGCACGTGCGTGACGCTCCACGTGGGCGAGGGGACCTTCAAGGGAGTGACGACGGAGGACGTCTCTCAGCACGTCATGCACTCCGAGCGCTACGAGCTGACGGCAGCCACGGTCGAGGCGATCGAGCGCTGCCGGGCGCGCGGGGGACGCGTGGTCGCCGTGGGCACCACGAGCGTGCGCGTGCTCGAGAGCTGCGCGGCTGCGACGGGCCGCCTCGTCGCGGGGCGCGGCGAGACGCGACTCTTCTTGGTCCCCGGCGCGCCTTTCCACGTCGTCGACGTGTTGATGACCAACTTTCACTTGCCGAAGAGCACGCTGCTGATGCTGGTCAGCGCGTTTGCAGGCCGCGAGCGAACGCTGCGCCTGTACGCAGAGGCGGTGGAGCAGCGCTATCGCTTCTTCAGCTACGGCGACGCGATGCTGCTCACGAATCGAGCGCGCTGAGCGCGGCGCGCAGCTCGCGCGCAGCGGCGGCGGGATCGGACGCGAGCAGGATCGACGACGAGACGGCGGCGCGGCCGACCTCGGCGAGCTCCGCGGCCTCGGCGAGACCGATGCCGCCGATCGGGAAGACGGGCACCAGCGTCGCCTGCGCCGCGACCCACGCCGCCTCGAAGCCCAGACCGCGCTCGTAGCCTTTCGTCGCCGTCGCGCACACCGGACCGAAGCCGATGTAGTCGATGGGCTCGTCGATCGAGCGCACCACTTGCGCGGCGGTGTGCGTCGAGAGGCCGATCAGGGCTGCGCTGTCGAGCACGTCGCGCGCGACCTGCGGCGGTGTGTCGTCCTGCCCGATGTGGACGCCGGCGACTCCGCGCTCCAAATACGTGCGCGCGACGTCGACACGATCGTTGACGATCACGAGCGCCTCGGAGCGCGCGAGCGAGACGAGGTCGAGCACCCGCTCGGTCCACTCGGCGACGAGGCGCGCGTCGCTCGTCGCGGGGCGCGGAGCCGCTCGCAGCGGATCGAGCCCCGACTCGCGCTCCTTCGGGCGCACCTGCACGAGGTCCACGTAGGGCAGCGCGGCTTCGAGCACCGCCAGCGGATCTGCGGACTCCACGAGCTGCGGCGTGAAGATGAGGTAGAGCCTCGCGGCGGCGAGGCGGCGGCGCAGTTCGGCGGAGTCGAGCACGCGCGCAGCGTAACGGTTGGCGCAGTCGCGGCCCAAGCGGAGCGCCGGAGCGTGCGATGGCCTATCCTTGGAGGACCGTGGCGCTGCTCCCGCTGTTCTCGCTCCTCGCGCAGGCCCAAGTGCCGACGCCCGCGCCGTTCGTCGAGGACGCCGCGGCGCTCGCGGGGGTCGTGACGACCTGCGGATCGCGCGAAAAGCGCTACATCGTCGAGGTCGATGGCGGCGGACTCGCGCTGGCGGACTTCGACGGCGACCTCGACCTCGACCTCGTCGTCGTCGACGGCTCGACGTTGCAGCGTGTCGAGAAGGGTGAGCCGGGCTTTCCGACACGGCTGTTCCTGAACGACGGCAAGGGC
>JBIKYW010000172.1:0-6612 GCA_044355055.1 Planctomycetota bacterium
AGCAGCAGCACATGCACATCGTGGACGGCTGCACATGCTGCGACGGCGCGCAGGAGTCGCGGCACGTTCTTCTCGGGGCGCAGGTGGCCGACGGCGCCGACGAGCAGCGCAGACTCGGGAATCCCAAGGCTCGCGCGCAGCGCCGAGCCGCCGTCGCGCGGCTCGAAGCGTTCGAGCTCGATGCCGTTCGGCACGAAGTGCAGCCTTCGCTCCGCAAGGCCCCAGCGCTCGCTCGCGATGCGCTGCAGGTTCGCGCTGATCACCACCACGTCGACGTCGCCGCGCAAGCACAGGCGCCGCATCCAGCTGCGTCGCAGCTTGAGCTCCTGCGCTTCGTCGGGCAGGAAGCCGTCCTCGTGGTGCAGCACGGGAAGCGAGAGCGAGCGCGCTGCGAGCACGCTGTCGATGGCGCCGAAGTTGTAGGTCAGTACGCGCGTCGGCGCGAGTTCGCGCAGCACGCCGCGCATCCGCAGCACGGTGCGCAGCGAACCCGCTTTCGGTGGAGCTTCCGCGAAGCTCACCGCGAGCGACGGATCGAGCAAGGCGCGCGCGTCGGTCCGGTTGTCCATCGCGACGATCGTGTGGCGCGCGCGCGAGCCAAAGTGCGCGAGGAGCTTCGCCGTGCGCACCTGCGGTCCGGCCGGAGCGAAGGTCGAAAAGACGTGGACGAAGTGCGGCGTAGCCACGGGACTCAGCTCGCCGACGCATCCGTCTGCGGCGCGGCCATCGGTCGCACCGCCAGCGCGAGAAAGCGCTCGCGGTCTTCGACGGGCTTCCAGCCGAGCACCGTTCGAGCCAAGTCGCACGCGAGCGGAACCGTGAGTGCGCGGCTCGCCAAGTCGCGATAGCTCGGGAAGCTCGCGTCCTTGCGGCGCCCCGCCTTCTTCACGAGCCACTTGCCGATCTCCATCGCCTGACTCAGCGCCAAGCCGCGCGGGTGGAAGTGCAGGGCACGCCCCGAAGCGCGGCGCAGCTCCTCGACCGTCTCGCGCGCGGTGAGCGGCAGTTGCGCCGCGAGGTTGAGCGCCTTTCCGTGCAGCTCGGGGCCGTCGTGTAGGGCGGCGAGCACGAGCGCCTCGGCCACGTCGTCGACCCACACGAGCGGCAGCGGCGTGTCGCCGTGACCCCAGCCGACGCAGTGATTGTCGCGCACCCACAGGCCGAGGCCCGAGTGCTGGAGCGCGGTCCCACGTCCGACGACGACGCCGGGGCGGAGCACGACGAGCGGGAGTCCGCGCGTGCGGTGCAGCTCGAACAGCGCGCGCTCGGTCGCGATCTTGCCGCGGGCATAGAGCGAGCGACCCTCGGGCTTGGGGTCCGTCTCCACCGAGTCGGTCCGCGCGTGCGGCTCGTGGCCGCCGAGGTAGAGCGCCGCGGTGGTCGACGCGAACAGGAAGCGCTCGACCCCGTGCGCGAGGCACTGCTCTGCGATCGCGACGCTGCCGTTCACCATGGCGCGCTCGACGGCTTCCCACGAACTGCCGTTGCCGGTGGCGAGCTGCATCACGCAGCGCGCGCCTTCGAGCGCCGGACCCAGCGAGCTGGGATCCTCGAGGCTGCCGCGCACGAGTCGCACGCGGCCCGCGCGCGCGGCGTCGAGCAAGAACGGCGGCAGGCTGTGCGCGCGCCGCACGACCGCGGTCACGGGCACGTTGCGTTCGAGCAGCTTGGCGAGCACGCGCTTGCCGATGAAGCCGGTTCCGCCGAGCACGACGACTTCGCCGCGGCGGACGGGACCGGCGGGCGGGAGCTCGCTCGCGCTCGCGCTGTTCGCTCGAACCCAGCTCGTCGCTTGCTCGCACCAGCGCAGAACCGCCTCGCCTTTGCGGGCGTCGGCGGGTAGCTCCGTCCGAGCGGCGAGCGCCGCGTGGAACGCGCGAATCGACCCGCGCATGCCCGCGAAGAACGCGTCTTCGCGAGGCCCGAGTCCGAGCGTCAGCTTCAGGTAGCCCGCGAGCGTCCGCCGCGCGCTCGCGCGCAGCTCGCCGCCGCGCCGCCAGCCGGCGAGGAAGCTGTTCCAAAAGTCGAGGTAGAGCGTCTTTTCCTCGCCCGCGACGAGGTTGTGCGCGAGGTCCGCTTCGAGCGAGCCGTCGCTGCCGAGCACCTCGATCGTGCTGCGCGTGAACGCGGCGCCGAAGTGGAAGTACAACTCGACGCCGCCGCGCTCGCCGCGACCGGCGACGACCCAGCGTTCGTGAAACAGCTGGCCCGGCTGGAGTTCGCGCGAGATGAGCGCGTGGGAGTGCACTTCGAGCGGACCGCCGACGAGCTCGACCACCTGCGCGAAAGGATGCGGCGCTTGCTCGAACACGATGTTGCGCGGCTCGCGGAACATCCAGTGCGAGAAGTCGCCCGCATCGAGCTGACGCAGCGGCACCGCGAGGCAGACGCGCACGTGCTCGACCCGCCCGATCTCACCGGCGCGCACGCGCGCGAGCAGGCGCTCGAACGCGGGATGGAACACGGCGTTGTGATTGACGGCGAGCGGCACGTTGCGCGCTGCGGCGAGCGCACCGAGCTCGGCAGCCTCGGCCGCGGAGAGCGCCAGCGGCTTCTCGACGAACACGCCGATGCGCAGGTTGAGGAGCTCGCGCGCGACGGGGACGTGCAGCGCGGGCGGCACCAGCACGTGGGCGACGTCGATCCGCAGCGCCTCGAGCTCGGAGAGCTTCGCGACGGCGTTGGGCACGCCGTGCCGCCGCGCCGCGGATTGGGCGCGCGCGAGGTCGGCATCGCACACGGCGACCAGCTCGACTCCGCTCGTCGCGCGGAGGATCTCGAGGTGGAACTCGGCGATGAAGCCTGCGCCGACGATGGCGACGCGGGTCGGGCGCTTTTGGGTGGGGACCGTCACGGTGGGGCGGAGATGCGGAGGCGCGCGACGTCCTCCGTCCGCGGCGCATCCTAGGGATGGGGAGCGTCGAGAGGCAGCCTTGCGCGAGCCCGGTGTATCGGCTGGCGCCTGCCGTGGACCGTGCTCGGGAAGGAACTTCCTGCTGGCTGGCGCTGTTCGGGTGTGAAAATCCGCAGTGGGTCACAAGCCTTGCCCCGGCGGCGCCCGACATGCTCCCTTACCTCCTCCTTCCAGGGCCCGGCAGCCTGTCACAGGGCTGTCCGGGCCCTCTTGCTTCCTTGGACTTGGCCCCGCCCGCTGGCTAGACTCCTGCGCTTTCCTAGGCGATCCGCAGGCCCTACCCGAGGGCGTCCCGGAGCCGCCGCGGACAAGCGGACCGTCCCACCAGACGCGGGGCCCCCGGAGATCCGGCGGGCCGCCAGGCTTATCCGCGCGCGGCCCTCAGGGGCTCGGGGGCGAGCTGCGCGGATCGCGCACGCGAGAAGCACCTCCCATGGTCCAAGAACTGCCGCTCGGCCTGACGTTCGACGACGTCCTGCTCGTGCCCTGCCACTCCGATGTGATTCCGCGCGATGTCGACGTGTCGACGCGGTTCTCGCGCAACGTTCCGCTCAAGGCTCCGCTGGCCTCGGCGGCGATGGACACCGTCACCGAAGCCGGTCTCGCCATCGCGCTCGCCCGCGAGGGCGGCATCGGCATCATCCACCGCAACTTCACCATCGAGCAGCACATCGCGCAGGTCGATCAGGTCAAGCGCTCGGCGAACGGCGTCATCCTCGATCCCGTGACCCTGCCGCCGAGCGCCACGCTGCGCCAAGCGCGCGAGCTGATGGCGCGCAACAAGGTCAACGGCCTGCCGATCGTCGAGGGCGAGACCGTCGTCGGCATCCTGACGAGCCGCGACTGTCGCTTCCACGCTTCCGAAGATGCGCCGGTCGCGCAGATGATGACCTCGAAGAATCTCGTGACGGCGCCGCCGGGAACGTCCCTCGACGAGGCGCGCGACCTGCTCCATCGCCACAAGGTCGAGAAGCTCTTGATCGTCGACCGCGACATGCGCCTCAAGGGTCTGATCACGATGAAGGACCTCAAGCAGCTCGCGGAGTTCCCCAACTCTTGCCGCGACGCGCGCGGCCGTCTGCGCGTCGGCGCGGCGGTGGGGGTGCACGACTACGAGCGCGCGGAGGGATTGGTGTCCGCGGGCGTGGACGTGGTCGTGGTCGACACGGCGCACGGGCACTCCTCGAATGTGATCCACACCGTGAAGGAGCTCAAGAAGCGCCTGCCGGTCGACGTCGTCGCGGGCAACGTCGCGACGGCGGAGGCGACGCGTGCGCTGATCGCAGCGGGGGCGGACGCAGTGAAGGTCGGCATCGGACCGGGCTCGATCTGCACGACGCGCGTGGTCGCCGGCGTCGGCGTGCCGCAGCTCACCGCCGTGCTCGACTGCGTCGGCGAGGCGCGCGCGAGCGGCGTTCCGATCATCGCCGACGGCGGCATTCGCCTGTCGGGAGACATCGTCAAGGCGCTCGCCGCGGGCGCTTCGTGCGTGATGCTCGGCAGCCTGTTCGCGGGGCTCGAAGAGAGCCCGGGCGAGACCATCTTGTTCAAAGGCCGCTCCTTCAAGGCGGTGCGCGGCATGGGGTCCGTCGGCGCGATGATGGCGGGCGGCAAGTCGCGCTATCGCCAAGACGACGTCAAGGACGCGGACAAGCTCGTGCCCGAGGGCATCGAGGGCATGGTGCCCTATCGCGGCAAGCTCTCGAGCTTCGTGTACCAGCTCGTCGGCGGCGTGCGCAGCGGCATGGGGTACCTCGGCGCGCGCACGATCTCGGAGCTGCCGGAGCGCGCGCGCTTCGTGCGCATCACGGCGGCGGGCATCCGCGAGAGCCACCCGCACGACGTCGCCATCACCAAAGAGTCGACCAACTACTTCGTGTCGCAGGAATGAACGCAAAGCCCAAGGGTGTTCTGGTCGTCGACCTCGGTGCGCAGTACGCGCAGCTGATCGCGCGTCGCGTGCGCGAGGCGGGGAGCTACTGCGAGATCGCGCCGCCCCGGCGTGCGCTCGAAGTCGCGCGTGCGATGAACCTCGGAGCGGTGATCCTCTCGGGAGGTCCTGCGTCCGTGTATGCCGCGGATGCGCCCGCTGTCCCGCGCGGACTCCTCGAGCTCGGCGTGCCGGTGCTCGGCATCTGCTACGGCATGCAGTGGATCGCGCGCGAGCTCGGCGGCGAGGTGACGCGCGCCGACAAGCGTGAGTTCGGCCGTCAGTCGGTCGAGGTCGCAATGGCGTCGGAGATCTTCGAAGGCATCGGCGGCAACACGGTCGTGTGGATGAGCCACGGCGACTCCGTGACGCGCCTGCCGTCGGGCTTCCGCGTCTATGCCCAGACCGAGCACTGCCCGATCGCGGCCATGGGCGATCTGGCGCGCGGTTTCTTCGGCGTGCAGTTCCACCCCGAGGTCACGCACTCCGTGCGCGGTCGCGAGGTGATCGAGAACTTCCTCACGCGCGTCGCGAAGATGCCCGGCGACTGGCGTCCCGAGGGCATCGTCGAGCGGGAGATTCGCCACGTGCGCGAGCTCGTCGGCGAGGACGGCGAGGTCGTGCTCGGCCTCTCGGGCGGCGTCGACAGCTCGGTCGCCGCGATGATCCTCCAGAAGGCGATCGGTCCGCGTCTGCACTGCATTTTCGTCGACAATGGCCTCCTGCGCAAAGGCGAGCGCGCCGTGGTCGAGTCGCAGTTCCGCGATCAATTTGGCATCGACCTCACCGTGGTCGACGCGACGGAGCGCTTCCTGAAGAGCCTCGCGGGAGTCACCGATCCCGAGCAGAAGCGCAAGCTGATCGGGCGCGACTTCGTCGACGTCTTCAAGCTCGAGGCGAAGCGCTTCAGTCGCGCGCACTTCCTCGGTCAAGGCACGCTGTACCCCGACATCATCGAGTCGGTCAACGTGCACGGCGGCAACACGGCGGTGATCAAGAGCCACCACAACGTCGGCGGCCTGCCCAAGGATCTCAACATGACCTTGGTCGAGCCGCTGCGCGAGCTCTTCAAGGACGAGGTCCGAGCCATCGGCCGTTACCTCGGCCTCGACTCGCGCATCGTCGACCGCCAGCCGTTCCCGGGCCCCGGCCTCGCCGTGCGCTGCTTGGGCGAGCTCACCCGCGAGCGCCTCGAGACGCTGCGCGAAGCCGACGCGATCGTGACGAGCGAGATCGAGGCCGCGGGCCTGCACAAGGGCCTGTGGCAGTACTTCGCCGTGCTGCTCCCAGTTCGCTCCGTCGGAGTCATGGGCGACGCGCGCACCTACGAAGAAGCCTGCGCGCTGCGCGCCGTCGAGTCCACCGATGCGATGACCGCGGACTGGGCGCACCTGCCGCACGAGCTGCTCGGCAAGATCTCCAACCGCATCATCAACGAAGTGCGCGGCATCAACCGCGTCGTCCTCGACATCAGCTCCAAGCCTCCCGCGACGATCGAGTGGGAGTGAGCGCTCCACCGCGGCCGCGCGCAGCCAACTTTCCCCATCTCCAGCACGGGCGACACGTCCTCGACGTGCCGCCCGTGCTGTCTCTCGCGGCACGACTCTCGCCGAAGGCGATGCGCTGGCTGAAGCGCGAGGCAAGAACGCCTACGGCAACAGGCTCGCTTCGCTGCCCTGTTTCTCTGAGGGCCAGAAAAGGCTTGGAAGACGCCATGGCGTCTTCCGCGCGCCCCCTCCGCAGGCAGAGCCTGCTCGGGGATCCCCTT
>JBIKYW010000173.1:0-6552 GCA_044355055.1 Planctomycetota bacterium
ACGCCCGGCGATCCGTTCGTGTTCACGAGCCTGTCGATCTTCCTCCAGCGCGCCGGCAAGATCGCCGACGCGGAAACCGCGGCCGCGAAGGCGCGCATGCTGGCGTGGAAGGAAGAGCTGAAGAAGAATCCGAACGCGCCGCCGCCGAGCGCGCCGGGGCCGATGAACGTCGTTCAGTAGGGAGTTTTCAAACCTGCGCAACTGCGCGGGTTTTGGCCTGCTGCGTAGGGCGCTCTACGCACTAGGGGGCGGCAGCGTTCCGCGTGAAGGGCATTTCGACCTCGAGGGTGCGGGGCGACGATGGGGCGACGATTCGTTTCCTCGTGACCTTGGACCATCCGCCCACCGAGCCCGCTACGTTGCGGGCGAGCCCTATCCGCGCCGGAAATTCCGACGAGGCTTCCTTCGTGCCTTCGGAACGCGACGTGCTCGCGCCGTATGGCGAGCACCTGCGCCGCGCGCAGAAGATGGAGCTCGTCTCCAACCTCGCCGCGGGCGTTTCGCACCACTTCAACAATCTGCTGATGGGCATCCTCACCGCGAGCCGCCTCGCGGCGCGCTCTCTGGACGAGGGACACCCTGCGCTGCCGTACCTCGCGGAGATCGCCGCAGCATCCGATCGCGGCGCGGATCTCACGCGCAGACTCGCGGCGCTCGGGCGCCCAGCGACGGAGCATGCGCGTCCGCTGCGCGTCGGCGACGTTCTCGACTCCGCGCGCGACGTGCTGCGTGCGCTCCTCGGTGAGAACGTGCGGCTCGAGGTCGCGATCGAGGCGCCCGACGCGCTGCTCCTCGCCGACCCCGATCAGCTCCAGCAGGCACTCGTCAACCTCTCGCTCAACGCGGCGGAGGCCATGGCGGACGGCGGCGTGATCGCGCTCTCTGCACGCACCGTTCACCTGCCCAAGGACTCCGGCGCTCTGCTGCCCGGAATGGCCGCGGGGCCCTACGTGGAGCTCGCGGTGCGGGACACGGGGCGCGGCATGGACTCGCAGACGCGCGCTCGAGTGTTCGAGCCATTTTTCACGACCAAGGGCGGGGGCACTGGCCTCGGGCTCTACATCGTGTACGGCATCGTCCGTGCTCTGCAGGGTCGTATCGATGTCGACAGCGACCTTGGCCACGGCACGACCGTGCGTATCCTGTTGCCCGTGCATCATCCCGTCGAGCCGACCGGGGCAGCGGAGCCCCGCAAGCCGCGCATTCTCGTCGTCGAAGACGAACGCCTGATCCGCGTCACGCTGCGTCACACGCTCGCACTTCATGGCTTCGAGGTGCACATCGCCGCAGACGCGACCGAAGCGCGCGAGCTCTTCGATGCGCTGGGCGACGTCGATCTCGTCCTCTCCGACATGGTGCTGCCTGGCAAGAATGGCTCCGAGCTCGCGCGCGAGCTCAGCGCGCTGCGGCCGGGCCTGCGCGTGCTCTTCATGAGCGCGTACTCCCGCGAGCTGCTCTTGCAGCAGGGGCGCATCACGCCCAGCCAGCGCACGCTGGAGAAGCCATTCTCGGAAGAGACGCTGATGCTGGCTGTGGGCGAGCTACTCGGCGTCCTACCCAAGCCGCGTCCCTGAGCGGCTGCTCACAACGTCGTACTCGAACCGTTGCGCGCCATGGCCTTGAAGTGGTCGAAGGCGCCACCTTGGTTGTGGTGCCCAACGTCGGTCCTTGGACGCGAGGAGTCCGCCATGAGCATCGCACGCATTTGCCAGCGCGACGTCGACACCGCCGAACCCTTCGAGTCCGTGCGCACGGCCGCGCAGCGCATGGCCTCGCGTTCCGTCGGCATGTTGCTCGTGCTCGACACGCAACGCCGTCCGACGGGCATCGTCACCGACCGCGACATCGCCCTGCGCTGCGCAGGTGAGGGTCGGGACCCGGCCACCACCACGGTTGCCGACGTCATGACGTCCGCACCGCGGGTGGTCAGCGAGATGAGTGCGGTCGAGGATGCGCTGACCGTGATGCGCACCCACGGAGTGCGCCGCCTTCCGGTGGTGAACCCGCTCGGCGAGCTCGTGGGCGTCATCGCGCTCGACGACATTCTCGCCATGCTCGCGGAAGAGCTTTGGCAGATGGGGCGCGTGATCCAGCGCAGCTCGCCCGCCGCGATGGCGACCGACTGAGGTCGAAGCAGGTCGGAAAGACCTGCGCAGTGGCCGCTCGCGGGGAGCCTTGGACACAGCGCCTGCTATCCTCCGGCCGATAGAGGTGACCGTGACGACCGCGCTCCCCCCCGTGACCGTTTTTTTGCCGACGCTCGACGGCGGCGAGCGCTTGGAGCGTGTTCTCGCGGCCGTGAAGTCCCAGCGCACGGAGCGCGAGGTGCGCCTGCGCGCGATCGACTCCGGCTCGCGCGACGGCACGGCCGAGGTGCTCGCGCGGCATGGCGTGCGCTTCGAGCGCATCGACAAACGCGACTACGACCACGGCCTCACACGCAATCGCGGCGTGCTCGAGAGCGACACGGAGCTTGTGGCGTTGCTCTCCCAAGACGCCTTGCCTGCGAACGAGAACTGGCTCGAGAGCTTGCTCGCGCCGTTCGACGATCCCTTCGTCGCGGGCGCATGGTCGCGCCAAGTCGCGCAGCCGCACTGCCATCCCTTCCAGCGCATCAACTTGGTCGCACACATGGCAGCCGCGGCGCGCAAGCCCGTGCTGCAGCCGCTTTCGCTCGATGCGTGGGCCGCGCTCACGCCGGCGCAGCGCGTCGAGCTGCTCGTCTTCGACAACGTGTCGAGCGCCGTGCGCCGCAGCGTGGTGGAGCGTCTGCCGTTTCCGCGCAGCATGTTCGGCGAAGACATCGAGTGGGCGCGGCGCGCGCTGCTCTCGGGCTACCGGCTGGTCTTCGCGGATCAGGCCGTCGTCGAGCACTCTCACGACGTCAACTTCGCCGAGTTCCACACGCGCGTCGTGCTGACCCACGCCGTGAGGCGGCGGCTCGCGGACCACGTGCCGCTCGGGTCGCTCAACGACGTGTACGTGCGCATCGGCCAGACGATCGAGGCCTTCCGGCGAGCAGCGCGCGAGGCGACGGACTTGGAGCTCGCTCAGCGCGAGGCGTGCGAGCAGGACGCCTATCGCTGGGCCCGACTTCAGGTCGCTGGGATTTTCCGAGGCTCGCGCCAAGCGACCTACCAGCCGCCGCAAACCTCCGAGCTCGCCCCGCTCGAAGCCGAGTCGGCAGCCTCGTCGAGCTAGTCGTTCAGAGTTCGTCTCCGAACGGCACGAAGAGCACGTGACCGCCGCTTCGGCGTCCCTTGCGGCGCCAGTCGAACACACGACCGAGGAAGGAGAAGCGGGTCTCGTCCCTCGACTTGTCCCACGTCATGAAGGGGAAGATGTCGCGCGTCGTGTGCTCGCCGCGCGTCACGCTGCGGTAGAGGCCCCAGCCCGCGACGAAGCGCTCTTCTTGCTCCGTTTCCGTCGAGTGCAGGAACCAGAGCGCGGTGTCCCACTCGGCATGTTCGCGCGTGCGCGTCGACTCCCAGAGGAGAGGCACGCGCCGATGATGAGCGATGTCTTGCTCTGTGAGATCGACTCCGACGAGTTTGGTTCGTTCCCACAGGAACCAGTCGAACAGGAATCCCTGGGTCTCGCGTTCGAAGTGACTGTCGGTCGCGTGCTCCGCGCGCCAGCTTTCGAGGGCCTTCTCCACTACGGGTGTGCTGTCGTGTTCCAAGTGCAGCAGCCATCCGATGAGCGTGCTCCAAGAGCGGCACTCGCCGTGCTCGTCGGGGTCGCTGCGCTCCAGCGAGAGCAGCAGGCTTCCTAGGACACGAGTCGAAGTGCCCTCTGGCGATCGCTCGTGACTCGCCAGCGTGAGCACGTCCAAGAGGTTCGTGTGCGAGCTGTCCGTCGCATACGACGCAAGCGGGACCGCCCGCCACGACGTTCCGCTTGCGTCGTCGCGCTTGCGCCACAGCCCGAGAAGCAGCTCGGTCTCGTCGAGCTGCGTCGCGGGATCGCTCGCGTGTGCCCACAAGGGCGAGAGGCGCATCGAGCGACGCTCGCCGTCGCGCTCGCTCGCGAAGAGTGGCCACGCGACCGCGGTATACGTGTAGGCGTCGCCGCGCTCGCTGCGGTGGTAGAGCGGACCGAGCACGTTGATGAACTCCTCCGCGCCGTCGTCACTCCAGCCGCGTCCCCCGACGAGGGTGATCCAGTGGTGATAGCGGCCGTCGTCGGTGCGCTGCCACAGCGGCAGCAACGTGCGGGACTGGCGTACGCCGTCCTCGCTCTCGAAGTTCCACCACAGAGGAAAGAGGACCTGCGAGTCGCTCGTGCGGCTGTGCCACCAAAATGGCGCGAGGGTGAAGCTCTCTTGGAAGTCGAAGTACAGCGGCGCCACGACCGTCGTGTCCGTGGCGGGGTGCCGCCAGTAGAGCGGGAAGAGGCCGTGACTCGGTGCCGCGGCGTCATCGGTCCACCACACGGGCCCCACGAAGCGCAGCTGGCCCCAGCCTGCGAGCGGCGCGAGGCCGTAGCTCCCCGTGGGCGCGTCGTAGTACGCGCTGAGCGCCCAGAAGCTGCCGTCGTCGAGCTCGACGTGGGCGAGCGGCCACAGAAGGTCGAGGTCGTCTTGATCCCGCGCGACCAGCGGACGCACGGCGAAGCCTTGGTTGTCCCAGTCGGCTAGGGGCCAGAGCAGCGCGCGACGGTCTCCGTCGGCGTAGAAAAGCGGCCAGACGTTCGTGCGCTCGGGGTCCGGCTCGGCGTCGCCAAAGGGCGAGAGTCGGATCATCCGCTCTCCCGAGGCGCAGGCCGCGAGGGGCAAGAGACAGCCGAGAGCGAGGAGGGAGAGCTTCATGACCCGCGGCAGTATTCCGGAGTCTGCCGCCGCCCTCGCCCGCCGTTGCGCGTAGTGCATCCCATCGCGCCGCGAATCGAGCAAGCTCGGCCCCGACCCGACGTCGGTGGGTGGGGTAGCGTTGGGGAGCCGGAGGGAATGCTCCACGGATGCCTCCTCGCGGGCTAGGCGACCACCGGGGTCGCCTCCCGCGCGACACCAGAGAGAAGGACGCGCTCGTGACCTTCCCTCCGGCCGCCTTTATCTACATCTCAGCTTCTTCGTCGATGCCGAGCAGCTTCCGGCCTTCTGCCGAGATGCGCTGGGGCGTCCACTGCGGCTCCCAGACCACCGCCACCTCGGTCTCGGTGATGCCAGTGACCGTGTTGCAGCGGCGCTTCACGAGGTCGGGGATGGTCTTCGCCTCGGGGCAGGACTGGGAGGTCAAGGTCATCGTGACCTTGCACACCGGCCCGTCGACCTTGACGTCGTAGATCAGGCCGAGGTCGACGATGTTGACCGGGATCTCCGGGTCGTAGACCTGACGGATCTGGGCGTAGATGGCTTCGGTGGTCGTGTCGGTCATGGTGGCTGCGTTTCGTGGTTGAGGCACGAGCATAGCGGCGCGTCTCGCGGGGGGGAAGACTCTGCCGTGCGCGGTAGATTTTCGGTTTGAAAGTGGCCTTCCTGACGTCAGGAAGGCCGTTCGCTAGGCCTCGGGGCCCTGCGCTGTGAGGTCGCGCGCGCGGCGCAGGAGCTTGGGGCCGAGCTCGGCGACGAGGTTGCCGCAGAGCAGGGCTCCGCCGCCGAAGTACAGCCAAGGGGTCAGCTGATCGAAGCCCAGCGCGATCCCGAAGAGGGCGGCCCAGATCGGCTCGATCGCGTAGAGGATCGCCGCGCGGACGGGGTCGAGGTCGCGCTGGTAGAGGTTCATCAGGCTGAGCGCGAGGACCGTCGCGAGCAGCGAGGCAAGGAGTAGGGGCACCCAGAAGTCGCGGTCGCCGAGGAGGGCGAGCAGAGCCTCGGAGTTGGGGCCGCCCTCGGACGCGAGGCCGAGCAGCAGGGTCACGAGGGCGCCTGCCGCGACGGTGACGAAGCAGGTCAGGGTCGCGGCCATGGGGTCGGCGCGGCGGGTCCAGACGTCCGTGATGAGGATGTGTGCCGCGAAGACGAACGCGCAGCCGACCGTGAGCCACTCTCCGAGGTCGAAGTGGAGCTGCGGTGGCCCGCCGATGAAGGCGGCGCCCGCGGTCGCGAGCACGGCACCCAAGAGCAGCGCGGGGTGGGGCATCCTGCGGCTGCGCACGATGTTGAGCAAGGCCGTGAACAGCACGTAGAGGCTGGTGAGGAAGGCACTCACCGCGGGCGACACGCCGTGCAGTCCGAACATCTGCAGGAGGAAGCCGCCGAGCAGGGCGAGCCCGATCCACAGTCCCGCGCGCCAAGCCGCGCCGTCGAGCTTGCGCCGCACGGACGGCAGGAGCCCGATCACGACCGCCGCCAAGCCAAAGCGCAGCGCCATGAAGAGCCCGACGCCCGCGACGAGTCCGCCCGCCCCGAGGTGGCGCGCGCTCGCCTCGTTGGCCTGCTTCATCCACACGAAGGTGCAGCCCCACAGCAGGGTGACGAGGAGCAGCGCCAGCGCGGCCCGGCGCGGCCTGCGATCTTGCACGGAACTCACGCGACCAGCCTAACCAGAGCGAGGGGTACTGTGTCCAAAGCGAACTCGCGGGGTCACAATGCCGCGCCGCTTCGCTCGCCCT
>JBIKYW010000174.1:0-6535 GCA_044355055.1 Planctomycetota bacterium
TGCGCCAAGGTCCCTTCGACGACATTTACGTCCATCCGGCGCCCGGCGACGACGGCGGAGCGGTGGGCGCGGCGTACTGGGCCTACAACCACCTGCTCAAGCAGCCGCGCGGTCCGGTGCTGACGAGCCCCTACCTCGGATCGAGCTACACCGACGCCGAGATCGAGGCCTTCCTGCGCAAGCACGACATTCCGTTCGATCACATCGCCGACGACGAGCGCTTCTACGACTTCGTCGCGCGCGCCTTGGTCGACGGCGCGGTCTGCGGCTGGTTCCGCGGTCGCTTCGAGTGGGGTCCGCGAGCGCTCGGCGCGCGCTCGATCATCGCCGATCCGCGCAAGGCGGAGATGAAGGACAAGCTGAACGCGACGATCAAGTTCCGCGAGGCGTTCCGTCCCTTCGCGCCGAGCGTGACGGTCGAGGCTGCGAGCGAGTTCTTCGAGATCGACGAGGCCGCTCGGCACTATCCGGCGCGCTTCATGCTCTACGTCGCGCCCGTGCGAACCGAGAAGCGCGCGCTACTGCCGGGAATCACGCACGAGGACGGCTCGGGCCGCCTCCAGACCGTCTTCGCCGACGTTTCTCCAGCCTATCACGCGATCATCCGCCGCTTCGGCGAGCTCACGGGTGTGCCGGTGATCATGAACACGAGCTTCAACCTGAAGGGCGAGCCGATCGTCGAGGACCCGAGCCACGCCTTCAACACCTTCAGCCTCTCGGGGATGGACTACCTCTTCCTCAACAACTTCGTGATCCGCAAGGAAGCGAAGAGGAAGATCGCGGAGACACGCTTCGTCCTGCGGCACGAGGGCGACAGCGTGACGGAGATGGTGAGCTAGCCATGCGCATCGTCAACGTGCTGCTCGCACTGTTTATGAGTCTCGCGCTCGGCGTGCTCGCCCTCGAAGGCGGACTGCGCGCCATCGGCAAGGGGCCGCCGGAGCCGCTGCTCGAGCACGACGAGTTCACGGGTTGGCGCAAGCGCACGAAGGTTTCCGTCGAGCGCTCCGGCCCAGAGTTCGACGTGCGCATCACGACGAACGAGCAAGGCCTCGTCGACGACCCGATGCCCGACCCGCGCAAGCCTGCGGGCGCGTTCCGCGTGCTAGTGCTCGGCGACTCGTTCACCCAAGGCTTCACGGTCGGCCGTGACGATCTGTACGTCGACTTGCTCGAACGCCGCTGGGTCGCGCAGGGCCGCGCGGCCGACATCGTCAACGCGGGTACCGAGGGCTGGTCGACGGACCAAGAGGTCGCGTGGTTCCTGCGCCATGGTGCCAAGTTCGAGCCGGATGTCGTGCTGATCGCTGCGTACGAGAACGACCTCTACTGGAATGGTCAGTCGCGGTACGTGCAGCGCTCGACCCCCAAGCCGCTCTTCCGTGCGGACGGGACATTGGCGGTCGAGCGCTGTGAGGACATCGGTCCGGAGCCGTGGACGCAGCGCTTCGCGATCCCACGCGCGGCGAGCGCGCTGTGGAACCCCGCCGAGCTCCCCGAGGAATTCCTCTTCCAGCCGAGCGGCGCGCTCCGCCCGATCTCGCGCGAGTTTGCGCCGCTTTTGAACGAGCGCGCTCCGTTCCTCGCGCCGTGCGTCGACGGCACGGCAGGCGCGCTGATCGCGCTGCGACGCGAGTGCGAGCGAATCGGCGCGAAGCCCGTTCTGCTTGCCATTCCCTCCCACAGCTCGGTCGATCCCGCCTATGCGGCGCGCTTCGCGGAGCTCGCACTCGGGGACCTCCCGAAGGAACGCTGGGCGCCCGACTCCGCGATCGAGCTGATGATCAAGCTCTCGCAGGCCCTCGGGATTCCAGCGCTCGACCCCCGAACCGCGCTGCGAGCCGCGCAGCGGAAGGACGCGCAGTACTTCGAGATCGACTGGCACCTCAATGCCAACGGCAACCGCACACTCGCTGCGTTCCTGCACGATGAGCTCGATCGCACGGGCCTCGTGCCTGCCAAGCACGCGGCGCAGCGCCCCGTCGAGCCCGAGCGCGTCGCGGCGGCTCGCGGCACGGACTGGCGCTTCGTCGGTCTCTTGTACCTGGGACTCCTGACCCTGCTCTCTACGCTCTTCATCGCGACGTACCCCGAGGAGCGGCGGGTGCTCGTTCCGTTCAAGATCGGCGCACTGCTCGCGCTCGTCTTTACCCTCTTCCTCGGCGCAGGCAAGCTGCATGGGTTCCTGCCCAGCGCGATCGCAGGCTGGGCCGTTCCCGGACTGGTCGCGATCCTGCTCGCCTTCGTCGTATGGAAGCTCGGCCGCCGTGTCGGAACGATCGCGGAGCTCTTGCGCTGCTTCACGTTGCGCGGACACTGGTACTTGATGCCGCTGCTCGTGGTTCTGCTCACGGTGGGAAGCTTGCTCGTCGTCGCAGCGAGCTCGCCGCTCATCGCGCCGTTCATCTACACCCTCTTCTGATCCGAGGTGTCTCCATGGCTCGCGCCTGCCCCGCCTGCAAGTCCACGGTCACGATCGACAGCGCGAGTCACTGCACCAGCTGCGGCGCGTCTCTGGACGGCGCGACCGCCGTGGCGAACGCCGAGCGCGGCTTCTGGGCGGAAAACTGGCTGTGGATCGTCGCACCGATCGTGATCGTCGCGATCGTGATCCTGCTCTTGTTCCTCTTCCTGCGCTCCGAGGGCGACTCGGGCTTCAACTACAAGATCTACTGAGCGCGGCGGCGCTCACTCGCCAAGGTCGAGACCCACCTTGCGCAGGAGCTCGAAGCCTCCACAGGCTTCTGCGACCAAGAGGTGCAGCTTGGCACTGCCGTCGATGGCGACGCGACGCAGGTCGTAGCGAGGAGATTCCGGTCGATTGACTCCGGCGTGCATGTTGACCGCACAGGCGAAGCCCGCATCCTTCGCAGCCTTTCGGCTCGAGTCGTCGTAGTCCCAGCGGCGTCCCCACGGATAAGCGAAGGTCACCGGCGCGCGACCGAGAGCGCGTTCCAAGCTGAGAGCGCCATCCGCGATCTCGCGGCGCTGCTCGTCGGGCGGCAGCTTGGAGAGGATCGCGTGGCTCACGGTGTGCCCGCCGAGCTCCACCCCGCGTGCGGCGAGCCCGCGCGCCTCGTCCCAGGTCATGTAGAGCTCCTCGCACAGTCGCGCTTCGTCGCCACCCGCCTCGACGAAGGCCAGATCGAGCGCACGGTCGCGCTCCGCAGGCGGAGCGTCGTACTTCAGGATGCGCTTGAGGTGGTAGCGCTCGTTGCCGCGGCTCTCCGCGATCATCTGGTTGAGCGTGATGAACGTCCGCGTGTCTCCAGCGTGTGCGCCGTAGCGCTCGACGAGCGCCTCGGGCCCGAGCTTTTCGAGCAACCAAAAGTACTTGTGCGACCAGTTGACGCGACGCTCGTCGAGCGGCCGCGACTCGAGGAACACCGTGGCGCCGACCTTGTTGCGTTCCACGAGCGGACCGAGGACGAGCGCGTTGTCGCGATAGCCGTCGTCGAAAGAGAGCGCGAGCAGGCTCTTGCCCTTGCCGCCGAGCTTGGCGACTCCGTCTCCGATGGAGACCACCTCGTAGCGCGGGGCGAACCAGCGCACGATCCGCTCGAGCTGAGCCTCCCCGATCCACATGTCCGCGGAGAGGTGGCGACCGGCGGGCCACTCACCGTGTTCGGGCTTCACGCAGTGTCCCGCGAGGATCACGAGGCGTCGCGGCAGGAGCGCGTTCACGAGCGCATGAAGTCCGGAGTGGAACAGCACGCGAGCGTACGCTTCACGCAGGCCGAGCTTGAGGCGGTGCTTGAGGCTCATGGCGCTCTCTAGCCTACGGTCTCGTCGTCGCGGTCGCCGTCGGTGAAGTACCAACGTGCCGTGTCGCGAGCTGCCGCGACCAGCGCGTGTCCTCGAGCCAGTGGGTGCAGGATGACGCTGAGGAGGTGGGCATCGCCCCGCGGTGCGAAGCCTGCCTTGAGGAGCTGGCGTGCCCACCAGGAGCCTTCGAGCGCCGTCGCTTCGACCGTCGACGCTCCATGGTGTTCCAGCGTCGTGAGCCCCGCCGAGAACGCCGCCGAGAGCGCGTCGTCGTCGCGGGCGAGCAGGTCGACCAAGAAGCCCGCGCGCTCTCCCGCGCGAGGGATCTGCACGACCACATACGCAGCGAGCTCCTCGCCATCGAGCAACCCGACCGCGCGGTGCAGTCCGGACGGCGTGTCGAGGAAGCGCCAGTTCAGCCACGCGGCGGAGCGGCGAACCATGAATCCGAAGCGCGGCTCGACGAGCTTCGAAAGCGCGGTAGCGCGCTCGTCGAAGCGCGCGAGAGGCTCGGCGCGCAGCCCCGTGCCGCGCGCCGCGAGCGCGCGCCGCGCGCTGGCGCAACGCTTCGCCTCGAAGCCCGTGGTCCAGCGCTTCCAGCGTCCCTCCTTGCCTCGTGTTTCTTTGGCGGCTTGGTCGGCCCGCAGAACGAACAGGTAGGGACGAACGGCACCGACCTGCTCCCAGCCGAGCTCGACGAAGATGTGCGCGGAGCGTCGGTTGGGAAGCCCGAAGGCGAGCGCCCAGCCACGTCGGCGCGCCTCATCCATCGCAGCGCGATCGAGGCGACTGAAGAAACCTCGCTTGCGCCAGTCCGGATGGGTCATCACGTCGCCGGTCTCGCCCACGAGCGCGAGCGAGCGTTCGTCTCCACCGGCGAGCGCGGTGCGCGGCGAGCAGGCGTAGCCAGAGATCGCGAGGCCGCCGGGCTCACGCGCGACGAGGCTCACGGACTCACCCGCCGGGCTCGCGTCGTAGCGCCAGCGCAGGCCGCCCGAGGGCAGCGGCTTCTTGAAGCACGCTGCGTACAGACGCGCTTGCTCGTCGCGAGCTGCGCTCGTGCAGAGCTCGATCGCGAGCTCGTGATCCTCAGTGTCCGCCGGTCGCGCCATGACGCTCGATCATCGGACTTTTCGAGTCCGCGCTCCAGCGTGCGCCGCGATCGCGGCGCCCTAGCTCGCCTTGGCATCGTCCTCGGCCGTCATCAGCGACGTACCGTTGGACTTCAGGTGGCTCATCGAGGACTTCGGCGGCGGGACGAGGCCCAGCGCGCGTCCGAGGCGCTTGCGCCCGAACTGCGGGTTCTCCATGTAGTACAGCGTGCGCTCGAAGAAGCGCTTCGCGCGCTGGCCGTAGGCGTAGTACCAGCGCTCGTAGTTGCGCACCATGTTCTTGCGCAGCTCTTCGAGGTCGACTTGGTTGAAGTGCTCGTGCACGTAGGCCGAGCGGTTCGACGAGACGTAGTTCTCGCGCAGGTCGTCGACGTCGATGCTGGCCTGGTAGTTGTCCCAGCTCTCCGTGCCGATCAGCGGGTTGAACACGCTGACGCGCACGAGGTCGGGGCCGGCGAGGCGGAGCACCTTCTCGGTCTCGGCGATGTCCTCCGGCGTCTCGCCCGGGCTGCCGACGATCAGGTAGACCTTGGCCCAAATGCCAGCGCGACGCGTCATGCGCGCGGCCTCGACGATCTGCTCGGGCGTCAGGTCCTTCTTGAGGACGTCGAGCATCTTCTGCGAGCCGGACTCCCAGCCGTAGTAGATGCGGCGGCAGCCCGCGCGGTGCATGTGCTTCAAGAGCGGGTAGTCGACGCAATCGGCGCGCGTGTTCGCGATCCACTCGAACTTCAGGCCGCGGCGCAGGATCTCGTCGCACATCTCGTGGATGCGCTTGCGACGCAGCGTGAGGATCTCGTCGACGAAGAGCACCACGCCGGGGTTGTACGTCTTCACCACATGCTCGAGCTCGTCGACGATCAGCTGCGTCGAGCGGACGCGGAAGCCGCGGCCGGTGAGCTCCTTCTGGCAGAAGATGCACTTGAACGGGCAGCCGCGCGTGGTGAACACGTAGGCGAGCTTCTCCGGGTTGAGCTTGAAGTAGCTCTCCATCGGGAGCAGGTGGCGCGCGGGCAGCGGCAGCTCGTCGAGCTTCTTGATGAGCGGCGGCGCGGCGTTGTCGACCCACAACTGGCGATCGCGTACGCCCGCGAGGCCCGGCACTTGGCTCATCGCCTTGTCGTCGTTGCCCTCGAGTGCTTTGAGGAACTGCGGCAGGGTCTCTTCGGCCTCGCCCTTCAGCACGAAGTCGAAGTGCCCGCTGTCGAGGAAGATCCCTTGGTCGACCGAGGCGTGCGGACCGCCCATGATCGTGATCTTGCCCTTCTCCTTGGCGTACTTGGCCCAGGCGATGGCGCGGCGGATGTTCGGGGTCAGCGCGCTGAACCCGATGATGTCGTTCTGCTCGATCGCGGCCCGCATGGCCTGATCGTTGACGATCCGCTCGTCGACGAGCTGGACGGGGAGCTTCTCCTTCTCGAGGCAGGCCCCGAGGTAGGTGAGCCCCAAGATCATCGCCAGAGGATCCTCTTGGACGTGGGGCTTGACGTAGGTGAGCAGCGTCTTGCGCATCGCGGTGTTCGAGCTCGAAGTTCGGTACGCGCTCTTCGGCCGGCGCAGGGCTCCGGCAAGAGGGTTAGGTTCAAAATGTACCGTGAACGGGAGATTCCCGCTACGCGGCCTGAAAAGGCTCCTAGAAGGCCCGGAAAAGGCTTCTA
>JBIKYW010000175.1:0-6517 GCA_044355055.1 Planctomycetota bacterium
GGCGCACTCGCGGGCCTCGCGGCGCATGGCCTCGGCTGCGGCGCTGCGCGCGGCGACGTAGTCGGCGTCCTTGATCGAGCCCGCATTGATGCGGACGTTGGCGAGCGCGGACTCGAGTCCGGCGAGCGCAGCGTGAACGCCGCTGCCGCAGTCGCTGGCGAGGTTCGGGTTGACCGCGGGGGCCGCGTCGCGGGCGAGGCGCAGCACCGCGAGCGCGACCTCCATCGTCTCGAACGGAACCTCGAGCGCGCCCTTCAGGCCCGCCTGCACGGCGGCGGTGCGGGCCGCCTTGTCCGCATCGGTGGCCTTGGGAAGGCCGAAAGCGGCCGTCACGCGGTCGTAGGCGGCGCTGTCGGCGTCGACGAGCGCGAGCGCGCGGGTGCGGAGGGCGTCGAGCGCGGCGGCGCGGCTCGCCATGGCGTCGGCGACGGCGGCGTACTTGTCGCCGGACGTGAAGCGTGCTGCCATACTCACCGTGGCCGCAGCACCCGCGACCATGAACGCGGCGAGGCTGCCCCCGCCGGGAGTCGGAGTGCGCGCGGCGAGCGCGTCGGCGAATCCGACGAGGGTCAGGCTTGTGAGCGACGCAGAGGAGTTCGAAGTCATGCGAAGAATCGTCGATTCGACGGGGCGCGGAGTTTATCGCGCGGGGCGGTGGCTCGCGGGCCTTTTCGGCGGCGCGGAGTCGCTCGCGGCGCTGCTCGTCGTGGCGCTACTCTCGGCGGGCTGCTTCACGGTGCCGGTGACCGGCCGCAGTCAGTTCAACCTGTTCGACACCGCGGACGATCTCGCGCTCGGCAAGGAGGCGTACGTCAGCGTGCTCAAGGAGTCGGAGGGCGAGCTGGTGCGGACGGGGCCCGAGGTCGAGCTCGTGCGCAAGGTCGTCGACCGCATCGCGGCGGTCTCCGACGATCCGGGCTTCGAGTGGGAAGCGAACGTGATCCGAGACCCCGAGATGGTCAACGCGTGGTGCATGCCGGGCGGCAAGATCGCGGTCTACACGGGCATCTTGCCGGTCTGCGAGAGCGAGGCGGGGCTGGCGGTCGTGCTCGGCCACGAGATCGCGCACGCCATCGCTCGACACGGAACTTCGCGCATGTCCGACACGCTCGTGGCGCAGCTCGGGCTCGAGGTCGCGGCGGCGTCGAGCGACGAGGTCGCGGCCTACAAGGAGGCGCTGGCGCTGTCGGTCCAGTTGCTCGTGCTCATGCCCTTTGGACGCGATGACGAGCTGGAGGCGGACCACATCGGCCTGATCTACATGGCGCGCGCCGGCTACGACCCGCGCGAGGCGGTTGCGTTCTGGAAGCGCATGGCCGCGGCCGCTGGAGGTGCGTCGCCGCCGGAGTTCCTCTCGACCCACCCGTCCAACGAGAACCGCATCGCGGCCATCGAGCGGCTGCTGCCGGAGGCCGTCGCGATCTACGAGGCGTCGGGGAAGGGCTCCGCACGGATTTCGAACAGTCCGTAAGTTACTATATATCAATAGTTTAAGAAAATGATCCGAGTCGGCTCTGGGGCGCTGGCCCGAGTCTTCCTAGGGTGCCGCACGCGGTCGAGGCCAACGACTCCCCTCCCCCGCCGGGCGCCCCTCGCAAGGGTGCTCTTCGCACCGCGGAGTCCAGCCATCGAATGACCCGATCTCGATGACGGATCGATCGAGCGCAGCGAGCGCCCAAGCAGCTTGCGCCCCCTCAGGGCGCCCGTGCCGCGGACCCGTGCAGGGCTGCGCCGAGCCGCTGCGCCTGTGCGTCGCGTCGCGAGGTCCGTTAGGAGGAGCGCGGTGAAGGTCGCTTTCGTCACGCCGGAGCTCGACCCGCTCGTTCGGCGCACGCCGCTCGCCGAGGTCGCGGCGGCCCTCCCGCGCGCCATGGCGGAGGCGGGCTGCGAGGTCGCGGTGTTCCTCCCGTGGACCCAGCTCGTCAGCATCGACAAGCTGACCGAGTTCGGTCCGGTGGGGCTCGTCAACGCTCAGGACATCGACGGCCGCACGACGTTCCGCCTGCACAAGGGCAAGCTCGGCAAAGTCACGGTCTACCTGCTCGGGCACCCGCAGCTGTTCGAGGGGCGCAACCCCTACGGTGGCGACGATGGCCCCTACCCGGACAACTGGCGCCGCTACACGGTCTTCGCACGCGCCGTGCTCGAGAGCTTCACCACCACTGGCTTCGAGCCCGAGGTGATCCACTGCTTCGACTGGGCGACGGGCATCCTGCCGCTCGTCCAGCAGCTCGAGTTCGTGGAGAAGCGCCCCGACCATCCGGCTGCGAAGGCGGGCACCTACTTCCAGATCCACAACATTGCGATGCAGGGCACCTTCGAGCGCGAGATCCTCCCGCGCTTGGGCCTGCCTTACCGCGTGTTCCAGTCGGTCGGCGGCCTCGAAGTCGCGGGCAAGGTCAACTTCCTCAAGGCCGGCACCGAGTTCGCGACGATCATCGGCACGCACTCGCCTGGCCACGCCGAGCGCATCCAGCAGCAGGATCGCGGCTACGGACTCGAGGAGGCGTTCCGGCGGCGCTCGAAGGAGCTCGTCGGCATCAACAACGGCATCGACTACAGCGCGTGGGATCCCGAGACGGATCCGGCGCTGCCGAAGAACTTCTCGGTCAAGGACAAGACGCTCTCGGGCAAGGCCAAGTGCAAGACGACCTTGCAGGGGCTCTTGAAGCTCGAGCCCGGCGCGCGCACGCCGCTCGCCGCGATGCTCGGGCGCTTCGACGCCGACAGCGGCACGGAGATCCTCGCGGAAATCCTCACGACGGCTTTGGAGCGCGGCGTCGAGTGCGTGCTGATGGGCACGGGCCGACCCGACATCCACGACCGCCTGAAGACGATCCAGACCACGTTCTTCGGGCGCTGCCGCGTGCTCGAGGGCTATCAGGCCGCGATCGCGCACCAGATCCTCGCGGCCGCGGACATGCTGATCCTCCCGGCGCACTACAACCCCGGCAACGCGCTGTGCGCGATCGGGATGCGCTACGGTGCGGTCCCGGTGGTGTACGCGAGCGGCGGGCTCGAAGACTACGTCGTCGACTGCCAGAAGAACGCGCGCGCAGGCACGGGCTTCCACTTCACCTCGTACACGGGCGAGAGCCTGCTCGACGGCGTCGAGGCGGCGCGCAAGCTCTACAAGAGCCAAGACGCGTGGAAGCAGGTCACCGGTCGCTGCATGCGTCAGGACTTCTCGTGGAATGCCACCGCGCAGGAGTACCTGAAGGCCTACCGGCGCGTGACGCGGCGCTCGAAGCGCTAGCGAGTCGCGGCCGATGGATCGCGCGGCGTGGAAGCCCTTTGCGCTCGGCATGGCGACGACGGCGCTCGTGGCCGGCGTGCTGATCCTCGCGCAGGGCGACGACGATTCTGAGCTCGCTGCGCGCGCAGCACGAGAGAAGGAAGTCGCGGCACAGGCAGCCCCCGCACAGGCCGCGCTGGAGCCGAACGTCGAGCCGAGCATGCCCTACGATGTCGAAGCCACGCTGCGCGCAGTGCGCGAGCTCGACCTGGCCGTGAAGCAGACGGGCTCGGTGCGCGAGTTCTTGGAGCGAGTCTCACGCGGGGACTATCGGCGCGTGGCTCCCAAGGTGCTGGCTACCCGCAAGCGACTCGTCGACGTGCTCGTCAAGTACTACGCAGCGCTCGATCGCGAGCGGGACGAGCAGGAGCTCTGGGGCACCTTCTCGAAGCTCGGCGACGAGCTCGCGCGCGTGCTGCAGACGACGGACATCGCGCTCGGACCTGTCGCGTTCTCGCCGAGCGATCCGCAGCGCCAGCGCGTTCTCGCGGAGGAGCGCGCGCGGCGCGAGAAGCTGCAGCTGGAGGCCGCCGCGGAGATTCGGCGCTTCGAGGAAGAGCTGCTGCTCGCGCTCGACGCTGCCGTGCCTGTGTTTCGCGAGGTCGAAGACGAGTGGGCGCGCCTGTGCGCCCAGCGAGATCGCGCGTACCTGTACATGACGGGCCGCGACAGCGGAGCTGCGGCACGCGCGGCGCGCACGGCGCTGGAGATGGCGCCCGGGGATCGCGAGTCGACGCTTCTGCTCGCACTCGCCTTGGTCGAGTCGGAGAATGGCTCGTCTCCGAGCGAGCGCGGCCCGGAGGTCGAGCGACTGCTCGATGGCGTCTTGCACGACGATCCCGACTGCGCGCCGGCGCTACTCCTGCGCGGAATCTGGCGCTGGAAGCACGGCGATCAGGTGCAGGCGCGCGCGGATCTCGAGCTCGCAATGACGCGCTATCCCGTGCAGGCCGAGGCGCTGCGCGACGAGCTCGACCCGTACGCGCTGCGCGAGTACCTGCGCAAGACGCGGCAAGGCGGGCGCGTCACGGGCCTGTATCGAACGATGATGCTCGGCGCGAACCACTTCAGCCCCGAGCTGCAGCTCGCGCGGCTCGAGCTCGAGGCGGGCTCGACGAAGGACGCCCTCGAGCGTGTGAAGGACCACTTTTCGCGGCGGCGCGCGCAGGGTCAGTGGGACCTCGTCTTGTACGACCTCGAGTTCTGCGAGGACCTGCTCGGTCCGCGCTACCGCGAGTATTTTCCCGAGAAGAGCTACCTCGACCTCGTGATCGAGACGCGGGCCTTCCGCGAGGCCGTGGCCGTGTCGATCGACAACCGCAGCGACCGCGCGATCCACAACGCTGCGCTCGTGCTCGCCGTGCGCTTCACCGACATGGTCGAAGGCGAATACGAGGCATTCACCGCCGGTGAGACGCAAGCGGAATTGCCGCCGCTGCGCGAGACGGAGTTTGGCGAGGTCGAGCTCACCTTCTCTGGACTCGGCGTGAAGAAAACGTACGAGGACGTCGTGCGTCCGGTACGCGCGGTGCTGATCTCCGACGAAGGCGTGTTCTGGATCGACAGCATCGCGCACAAGGGCGAGCTCGCGCGCGCGAGTGAGGCCGCGGGCGCTGCGCAGGGCGAGCTCGCGACGCGCGTGCGCGAGGTGCTCGCGAAAATGGCGCCCGAGTCGGTAGGCCTCGAGCGCGTGAAGAACCTGCTCTCCGGCGACGACCTCGAACTCTCGCTTCCGCGGGAGCTGCTCTTGCTCGGCCCGCTGTTCCGGCTCGACATCGGCGGCGAGAGCTTCGACGAGGCCGCGCAGCGCGGCGCGCGCAGTCGCCTCGAGGGCGGGCGACTGCGGCTACGCTTTGAGTCCGTGGGCAGGGCCCTCGACGGGGCGCCGCCGGAAGTGCGCATCGTCGCACACAGCGCGCTCGGCGACTTCGCGCTGGTGCTCGCGCGAAACGAGGCCGGAAACTACGCGTTTTCGCGCATCGAGCAGCCTTAGCGGGAGCTGGCGCAAGGCGCTAATCTCTCGCGCCATGAGCACCACGCAAGTCGGCATCGACCTCGGCGGCACGGCGGCGAAATCGGGTCGCGTCACGCACACGGGCGAGATCCTCGCGGAGCGCACGATCGATCCCGGCTTCGCCGACGGGCCCGAGCGAGTCTTGGATCGCCTCGCGAGCCTCTTCCACGAGCTGGGCGGCGGTGACGCGCTCGGCATCGGCGTGCCCGGTTTCCTCGAGCGCGAGCGCGGCTTCGTAGTCGCGAGCCCCAACCTGCCGGGCTTCGTCAACCTCGACGTGAAGGGCGGGCTGGCGCGACGCACGGGGCTCTCACCGTCGCGCGTCCACGTCGAGAACGACGCAAACGCTGCGGCGGTCGGCGAGCTATGGCTCGGTGCGGGGCGCGGCGAGCGGGACGCGCTCGTGGTCACGCTCGGCACGGGCATCGGCGGCGGACTGATCCTGAACGGCGAGCTCTACGCGGGCGCCGGAATGGGCGGTGAAGTCGGGCACGTCGTGATCGATCCGCAGGGACCGACGTGCGGCTGCGGCAAGCGTGGCTGCGTCGAGACCTTCGCGTCGGCAACGGCCGCGAAGCGGCGTGCGCTGGCCGCGGGACTGCCGCTCGAGCAGCCGGGCGACCTCATGCTGCTCACGCAGCGCGCGCGCGACGGTCACGCAGCGGAGAAGAAGCTCATGACCGACATCGGACGCGACCTCGGTCGCGGTTTGGGCCCCGTCGTGTGCCTCTTGGACCTGCGAGTGTTCGTGTTCGGTGGCGGTTTCTCGGGCGCGCTCGACGTGCTCGAAGGCGGCATCCGCGAGGGCATCGAGGAACGCAGCTTCGGCGGCCGTGCGAAGGAGATGAAGCTCCTGCGCGCCACCCTCGGACCCAGTGCGGGCTGGATCGGTGCCGCCCGGGTCGCGATCGCGGCGCACGAGTCGCTAACCTAGCGGGCCTCGATGAGCTCGAACGACACGATCGTCCATGTCCGCGACGTGACCAAGGTCTACGGTGGCGCCTTTGGCCGAGGAGGCTTTCGCGCGCTCGACGGCGTGAGCCTCGAGGTCGGCCGCGGACAAGTGTTCGGCCTGCTCGGCCCCAATGGCGCGGGTAAGACGACTCTGGTGAAGATCCTGCTCGGGCTCGCGCGGCGCACGAGCGGCGATGCGCTGCTCTTCGGCCAACCCGTGGGCGAGCCCGCAGCGCGCGTGCGCGTCGGGTACC
>JBIKYW010000176.1:0-6502 GCA_044355055.1 Planctomycetota bacterium
GTAGGGGTCTGTCCCCGATTTCACGGTAGGTCCGCCGCCTCGGTGGTTGCGGGGTAGGGTTCGAAGGCGAGTCGACGGCTCGGGCACTTCCGCCCCCGGGCGTGCGTTCGCCGGCACTTCCTGCGCTCCCACCATGTCCCAGCATCGTCTTTGCGCCATCCTGCTCGCGGGCCTCGCCCTGTCAGGTCTCGCGACGGCCCAGAACGCGTTCCGCCCGCTTCCCTCGATTCCTGACGCCATGGAGTGGTCCGGCGCGCCCCGCCCGGTCCCGTCGCTCGCGAGCTACATGGACAGCCTCGAAGAGGCGGCATCGGTCCCCAAGCCCCGTTCCTTCTTCGAAGCCCGCGGATACGCCGATGCGTCAGGTTCTGCCGGCCTCGAAGGCGGCGGCGATTTCGCAACTCAGCGCGGCGGCTGGCAGGTGCTCTTTGGCACCGAGCTCGCGGAAGAGCGTCTCGCGGCGGTCTCGATTTCCACCGAAGCCTACTTCTACAACTTCGGCGGCACCCCGAACCTTGTCCCCGGCGCCGCGAATCCGTTCAACGACCTCTATCGCGCGTCCTTCTCGGGCATCCTTCGCACGCCGCAGCAGGTTGGGATGGGCTGGTTCGGCGGCTTCGAGTTCACGCTCGGCGGCGAAGACGAGGCCCACGTCCGCGATTCGCTGGTCGCGGGCGGCGTCGGCGGCGTCCACTACGTCGCGAACGAGCGTCTCGAAGTCGACGTCGGTCTCGCCATGCTCTCGCGCCTCGAAGACGACCCGTGGATCTGGCCGTTCCTCGGCCTCAAGTGGCGTCCGAACGACGAGCTGACCTTGGAGGCCAAGGGCACGAGCATCGAGGCGCGCTACGCCCTCGATCCCACGTGGAGCCTCTTCGCCCGCGCGGAGTACCAGCTGCGCCAGTTCCGCCTGAACGACGACAACCCGCTTCCCTCGGGCGTGTTCCGCGACGAAGAGATCCGCGCCGGTGCGGGCATCTCGCGGCGCTCGTCGAGTGGCTTCAAGTTCGACCTCTACGGAGGTCTCAATCTGTGGCGCGAGCTCTCGACGCTCGACCAAGACGGCGGCAAGGTCAGCGAAGTCGAAGCTGACACCACGCCCTTCGTCGCGATCTCGCTGCAGCTCAGCGTCTAGCCAAAGCGCAGCCCGCAGTCGGGGCAGCGCCGCACCGGCGGCTTGAACTTCGCGCCGCAGGCCGGGCAGTCAGCGACCTCGGCATCGAGGTCGACGGGCTTGTGCGCGCGCGCGAGTGCCTCGGGATCGAGCTCCGACCCCCACTGGCGCTTCACGAGCACGGCGGCTCGGGGTGCATCATGGCTCGCGACCGCGAGCGAGAGCTTGGTCCCTCAGCCGGTGCCGCAGCCGCCCGGCGGCGACACGAGCTGCGACTCGACGCCGCGCTCCTGCAAGTACGCCTTCACGTCGCGGAGAAACGCCATGTCGCCCTGCGCGACGACCGTGGTTCCAGCGGGAGATTGCATGGCATGAACCTCAGGCGCGGGCCGCGGCCAAGATCTCGTCCTTCTCCAAGAGTCGCGGGGTGCTCTTGGCGAGCGCGAGCACCGCATCGACGGCCTTGTCGGTCGGAGCAACGCCGTGCTTCTCGAGGAACCAGATCACGTTGGACTTGCCCGACATCGGGCCGACCTTGATCACCTGCTCGAGGCCAACCATGTCCGCGGGAACGCCGGAGTAGACGCGGTTGGCGAGCCACGTGTCGCCCTTGCGGAAGGCCTTGATCACCGCGGCGGCGTGGACGCCGGTGCCCGTCTCGAAGGCGTCGGAGCCGAACACCGAGTAGTTGGAGGGCAGCGGGACGCCGATCGCCTTGTGCGCGAGGCGCACATAGTCGCCGAGCACCGACAGATCGTTGTCGATCCAGCCGAGCAGGCGCAGGTTGACGAGCAGCATGTCCATCTCGGCATTGCCCGCGCGCTCGCCGACGCCGAGCGCGGTGGCGTGCACGCGCGTGGCACCGGCTTCCAGCGCCGCGAGCGCGTTGGCGAGCCCGAGCCCGCGGTCGCGGTGGCCGTGCCAGTCGATGCCGACCTTGGGGTTCGTGGCGTCGACGATGCTCTTCACGTAGCGGATCAGCTTGGCGGTGCCGACCGGCGTCGCGTGGCCGCAGGTGTCGCACACGCACACCCGCTTCGCGCCCGCCTCGATCGCGGTCGTGTAGAGCGCCTTCACATCGTCGGGGTGCGCGCGCGTCGTGTCCTCGGTCACGAACATGCAGTCGAGGCCATTTTTCACGGCAAACTCGACGGCGTCCTTCGAGAGCTTGAGCATCGTGCTCATCTCCCAGTTCTCCGCGTATTGGCGGATCGGCGACGAGCCGATGAACGCGCACACCTCGACAGGCTGGCCCGTGGCCTGCACGACGTCGACTACGGGCGCGATGTCGGTGATCACCGTGCGGCACGCGACGTTGGCCTTGATCTTGAGCCCCGCCATCTCGCGCACGAGCGCCGTGATGTGCTCGCGCGCACGCGCGCCCGCGCCGGGGAGCCCGACGTTGGCGGTCTGGATGCCGAGCTGGTCCATCATCCGCACCAGCGCGATCTTGTCGCCGAGCTCGGGATCGCGCGCCGAGGGGCTCTGCAGGCCGTCGCGCAGGGTCTCGTCGTCGAACTGGATCGCACCCGAGGGCTTCTTCGGGGCCTCGCCGGTGGTGTTCCAGTCGTAGATCAGGGCTTCGCGGTCGATGGCGGTCATAGGGAGAGCGGTCCTCGGTGGAAAGCGCCTTATCATAGAGCACGACCGCTCCGTTCCTAACCCGCCCGATGACGCACCTGCCGAGCCCCGCCCCGCGCCCCGTCCACAAGTTCGGCGGCGCATCGCTGACGGACGGCCCCGCGGTGCGACGCGTGGGCGCGATCCTCGCCGAGCGGGTCGCGGACTGCCCCGTCGCGGTGGTGAGCGCGGTCGAGGGCATCACCTCCACGCTCGACCGAGTCGCCCACGCGGCGGCCGAGGGGCGCGACGAGCTCGGTCCCGTTCGCGTGCGTCACCGCAGCTTGCTCGCGCAGCTCGAGCTCGACCCGGAGATGCTCAATCGGCATTTCACGGAGCTCGCGACGATCCTCTCCGCGATTCGTTCGCGTCGCCAGCTCGCGGCGCACGAGCGCGACCACGTGCTCTCGTTCGGAGAACGAGTGAGCGCGCGCATCGTGGCAGCGCATCTCACCTCGCGCGGGCTGCGCGCCGTGCCGATCGACGCCTACGACCTCGGCCTGCAGAGCGACTCGAACCACGGGCGCGCCAAGGTGCTCGCGCAGAGCGCGGAGCGCGTCCGCAGCGCCCTCGCGCGTTTCGACGGCATCCCCGTCATCACGGGCTTTCTCGCGGCCGATGCGCACGGTCGCCTCACGACGCTCGGCCGCAACGGCTCGGACTTGTCGGCGACCCTGATCGGCGAAGCGATCGGCGCGCGCGAGGTGTGCTTCTGGAAAGAAGTCGGCGGCGTGATGACCGCGGACCCCAAGCTGGTCCCGTCTGCGCGAACGTTGCGGCGCCTCTCGTACGAAGAGGCGGGCGAGCTCACGCGCCACGGCGCCGGAGTCCTGCACGCGGAGTCGGTGCAGCCGCTCGCGCGCTCCGGCGTTCCCGGACGCGTGCTGTGCGTGCGCGCCCCGAGCGATCCGGGCACGCTCGTGTCGAGCGAGAGCGCGGGGGACGCGGCAGTCGGCATCGCCTGTCGCCGCAACGTGATGCTCGTGCGCCTTGCCCCCGCGAGCGACGAGCTGCGCGCACGGGCGCTCGCCTCGCTCGCGCGGCTGGGAGTCGAGGCGTTGCACGTCGAGCACGACGAGGAGCTGCGCATCGTGTTTGCCTCCAGCGAAGAGCTCGCGCGCGAGCTCCTGCCTTTCGGCGCCCGCTTCTCGGTCGAGCGCGACCTCGCGACGGTCGCGGCCGTCGGCTGCGGTGACGAAGAGGTTCTCGCGGCGCTGCACTCCGGCGGCGCCGATGTGCGCGCGCACTGGTGCGACGGTCCGCTTCCGACGCGCGTGTGCCTGTTACCCGCTCACCAGCTTGCGCTAGGTGCGCGAGCGCTCCACGCCGTCACCTTCGAAACCGTCTCTCCGCCCCAGGCTCCTCGATGAAGCTCGCCGCCTCGCTGCTCACCTTCTCCGCGCTGTTCTCCGCTTGCGCTGGTCCCGACGCAGCTTCGAGTACGTCTCGGACGTCCTGGGCGAGCGCCGAAACCAACGGCGTGGGCACGCCTGCGCAGTGGAAGGGCCTCGACGGCGCCGAAACGCTCTCCGTTGTCAGCGACGGGACGGGGCATGTCTACAACCTGCTCCTCTCGACGCAGAGCTACGGCCCCGACGTGCATGTGAGCACGCGCCTGCGCGCCGACAGCGGAACGGAAGATCAGGGGGGCGGAGTCGTGTGGCGCGCGAAGGACGCCGCGAACTACTACGTCTCGCGCTGGAACCCGCTCGAGAACAACCTGCGCATCTACAAAGTCGTCGACTCCAAGCGCACGCAGCTCGCTTCGATCTCCGGTGAGCTCGCCGCCGGTTGGCTCGACTTCGAAGTCACCATGCGCGGCTCCGAGATCGTCGTGCGCTGCGGCACGCTCTCCCTCGGCGTCGAAGACTCGACGTACATCGGCGCCGGTTTCGTCGGCCTGTGGACCAAGGCCGACGCCTGCACGAGCTTCGCTCGCCCGCAGGTTGAAACGCTGCGCTGAACGTAGCCCTTCGAAGTGAGCGAGCCCGCTCCGGTTCGAAGCCGGAACGGGCTCGCTCTCTCTTGGAGACGTTCAGTTCAGGGCACCGAGATCAGCTCGATCTGGAAGACCAGCGTCGAGTTCGGCGGGATGTCGCTGCCGGCGCCCTGCTCGCCGTAGGCGAGGTTGGCGGGGATCACGAACTTGTAGATCCCGCCTTCCTGCATGAGCTGCACGCCTTCGGTCCAGCCCTTGATCACGCCGTTGAGTGCAAAGCTCGCCGGCTGTCCGGTCGAGTAGCTCGTGTCGAAGCGAGAGCCGTTGGTGAGCCAGCCGACGTAGTGGACGGTGACCGAGTCCGTCGCACTCGGACGCTTGCCCGTGCCGGGCTTCACGACTTCATACTGCAGACCGCTGGCGGTCTTCGTCAGCTTGTCCGCCGACGGCATCGAAAACGCGGGGATCTCGACGATCTCGAGGAGGCGCACTTGCCACACGATCGTCGACTCGGGCTTCAGGTTCGGCGGCAGGCGCTGGAACGACGCCGATGCGGGGAGCTCGACGCGCACCGAGCCACCGAGCGGGCACAGCTTGAGCGCTTCGCTCAGACCCATCGCAGGCATCTCGCCCACGGTGCCCGTGATGCCCGGCTTGGCGCGGCGGCGTCCGCGACCTTCCTTGTCGTCGCAGGAGAGCATCTCCCCGCTCGAGCGCCACACCGCGAAGTGGAAGCGCACGAAGTCGCCCGCCTTCGGCAGCGTGCCCTGGCCGAGCTCGAGCACCTGATAGCCGGCGCCGCTGGGCGTCGTCTTCTTCGTCGCGGGATCGACCTGCGCGAAGCGCCACACGACGTCGAGCAGCTCGACCTCGAACACCAGCGTCGCATTCGCGGGGATCTTGCCCGTCGCCCGCGCGCCGTAGCCGAGCTCGGACGGGATCGTGAGCTTGAGCTTGTCGCCCTTGCCCATCAGCGCCACACCTTCGTCCCAGCCCTTGATCACTTCGCCGCGCCCGAGCTCGAACACGAACGGCTCGCCGCGCGTCACCGATGAGTCGAACACGGTGCCATCCGTGAGCCAGCCGGTGTAGTGCATGCGGACGACGTCGCCCTTCGTCGCCGTGATCGAGCCATCGCCCTTCTTGAGGACCGAGTACTTGAGGCCCGAGGGCAGGGACACGATCTCGGTGTCGGCCGGCATCTGCTGGAAGGCGGTGGACCGCGGCGCGAGCGCGACGAGCGCGAGCAACGGTGCGAGGAATGCGGAGAGGATCTTCAAAGTGGGCTTTCTTCTAGAGGTGGTCGAGAGCGAGCCTAGCGCGACGCGCCGCGGCCCGTTGAAAGAGCTAGGTCAGGTTCGTTGTGCGTCGACGCGCTCGATGTAGGCCGCGCAGACCTGATCGCCCATGACGTTCGTCACGGTGCGGCCCATGTCGAGGATGCGGTCGACGCCGAGCACGATGGCGATGCCATCCGGCGGCACCCCAGCCTGCGCCATGACGCCCATGAGCAGCGGCAGCGAGCCGCCGGGAACGCCTGCTGCGCCGATCGCGGTCAGCACGCACATGCCGACCACCATCGCCTGCGTGCCGAGCGAAAGCTCGATGCCGAACACTTGCGCGACGAACAGCACGACCGCGCCCTCGAAGAGCGCGGTGCCGTTCATGTTCATCGTCGCGCCGAGTGGCAGCACGAAGCCAGCGATCTGCGGCCGAATGCCGAGCGATTCCTGTGCGACGCGGATCGACGTGGGCAGCGTTGCGTTGCTCGACGAGGTCGAGAACGCCGTCACCATGATGGGCATCGCGTTGCGCAGGAACTCCCACGG
>JBIKYW010000177.1:0-6439 GCA_044355055.1 Planctomycetota bacterium
AGCTCGTCGTAGTCGCACTCGAGCCCGACGAGCTCCGCGACCTTGCCGAGCACAAGCGGTTGCAGGCAGACGAAGCCGACGCGCGCGAAGAGAACGACCACGAGCGTTCGCAGCGCCCAGCGACCCGGGCGCGACGACACGAGCGAACCCCAGCGCGCGAGCCAGCTCATCCGCCACTCCCGGAGGTCTCGAGGGCCGCGTCGCGCTCGTCGTCGCTGGCGAGCGGGTCGAAGTTCGCAGGCGCGAGACCGCGCGCCGCGAGCCAGTCGAACGCGCGCACGCGCGTCGCGGGGTGCGAGTCCTCGAGGAGGATGCGATTCTCCGTGGCGACGGCGGCGTGGAACTCCTCCAGCGACTTGGCTTTCACGACCACGTCGAGGAGCGAGGCGGGCGAGCGACCGAGCTCGCCGGTGCGGCGCAAGACTGCGGCGTAGAGCTCGAGCGGTAGCGGCTCTTGAGTGGCGCGCTCGGCGAGAAAACGTGTGCAGCCGCGCTCTAGAGCCCAGCCGAGCGTGCCGCCGTCGGCCGCGAGGCGTGCCGCGTCCGGCACCTGCGCGGCGATGGCGCGTGCGCAGTTGGCGAGCAGGGTTTCGTCGGCGTCGAGCGCGACATCCGCGCACAGCTCGGCGCCCGACTCCGCCGCCAAGAACAGCAGTGCCGCGCGGCGGCGCTCGGTGTTCTCGAGGGCGCCGAGGGCGGTCTCGATCTGCTTCTGGCGCGCCTCCTTCGTTCCGAGCCACGCCGTGCGAGCGCGCGCGGCGCGCTCGGCCGCGCGCGCCTGCTCGAGCGCGCGTGTGACCGAGGAAAGAGCGGCGGGGCCGCTCGCGCGGAGCACGATTCCGAGGACCAACCCCGCGTAGGGTTCCTCCTGCGGGACGAAGATCACGAGCGGAGCCTCGCCGACCTCGGGGGCGTCGTCGAGCAGCAAGCACTCGCGGCGGGTGGCGAACTGCGGATCCTCCGCGGCGTCTTCGTCGAGCTCTAGGTCCTCGGCGAGCAAGTCTTCGAGGATCAACGCGACCGCGAGCTCGCCCCTCGCGCTACGGCCGATCTCTGCGCGCAGCTCGCGGCGCAGCAGGTCCCCGTCTTCACCTCGCACGGTGCGCTCTTCGAGCAGCGCGAGCGTCGCCGTGACTCCCGCGGGGAGCGCGAGCTCCTCGCGCGAGATCTCGCGGGTTCGACCGGGCCGAGCGAGCGCTGCCTGCGCTTCCACGCCGCGCAAGAGCCGTGCCCCGCCTGCGAGTCGACTGCGCGCCTCGATCGCCTCGCCGCCCCGCTCGGCAGACACGAGCTTCGCACGCGACGCGAGGGGCACGCCGCCGCTCGGAGCACTCTCCAGCCACACCGCGCGTGCTTCGACCGCGAGCGCATCGTCCGCCTTGAGTGTGTCGGCGCCACCCGCTGCCGCGATCGGGCCGAGGAGTGCGCCGGCGCGATGCTCGACGCGGACCTCGACGGGCGGAACTTGCAACTCCCGCTCCGCACGACTCTGCAAGCCCGCGCAGGAGGCGAGCGCGAGTACGGCGAACAGGCTTGCTGCGACGGCGCGGTTCATGGGCGCAGAATCATTCGCAGCGCGCCGAGTGCGGTCAAGCGCGGAACGAGCTTGAAAACGGGGCGTGACGCTCAGCGCCGGGGCTCTGCCAGCGGCTCGCGCCCGCCGAGCTCCACGTAGCGCGCGTAGCGCCGTTGCGCCGCTTGCGGTTCGTTGGCCGCCGCCAAGAGCCGAGCGAGCGCGAGGTGCGCCGGCAGTGCTGTCGGCTCGCTTGCGCGCGCTCCGTCGACGATGCGCTCGAAATCCGTGCGCGCTGCGTCCATGCGGCCTGCGAGTCGGTGGATCGTGCCTCGATTGTTGCGCGCGAGCACGTGGTCGGGCTCGAACTCGAGCGCTTTGCCGTAGCTCTCGCTCGCGGCTTCGAGGTCCCGCTCCATGCGCTGGGCTTCGCCGAGGAGGAACCAACCCTGCGCGTTGTTCGGGTGCAGCTCGAGCAGCGGCGTGAGCTGGGCCTTTGCCTCCGCGACGTCGCCCGCTTGGAGCCACAGTTGCGCAAGACCGATGCGCGGCAGCGCCTCGCGCGGCCGTTCGCGCACCTGCAGCGCGCGCACCTTCCACAGCGCGTGCCAGCGTGAGAGCTCCTCGGCGCGCCGCACACACGCTTGCGCCGTAGCGCCGTCGCCGCGCGACAGTGCCTCCTGCGCGAGCAGGTGGAACGCTGCTGGAGCTTCGCGGTCGCGCGGTGCGAGTTCGATGAAGCGGGCGAGGAACGGCGCAGCGCGCGAAGCGTCGCCGGAGCGGAACCACGCGCGGCCCGTCAAGATCCAGCTCTCGGGGCGCTCCGCGAAGCGCGGCGCGTTCGAGTCGGGCTTCTCCAAGAGTGCGATCAGCGCGCGCGAGAGCTGGTCGCTCTCCAAGAGGAGCCGCGCGCGCTCGAGTTCGAGGTCCGCGCGCGTCGCGGCCTCGACTTCGCGGTTTTCGAGCAGCTTCCATGCGCTCTCGAACGCCGGCTCGCGTGTCGCGGCAATCGCGCGGCTCACCAAAGCCAACGCTTCGCCATCGCGCGCGAGCTCCTCGCCGAGGCGAACCAGCGCCTCTCCTTCGCTCGAGACCTCGCGCGGCAGATCGAGCGCGAGCGACTCGCGCCAGCGGCGCTTGATTTTGGCGGCATTCAGCGCCTGCGGCTCCGCGCTCGCCATGAGCGCGCACAGTGCGAACACCGCGGCCAAGACTCGGAGTGCGGAGTTCATCGCAACGTCTCGTCTTTCACGATGCCCATGCCTTCGCGCAGCGTGAGCGTGCGCCCCGCGCGTCCGGGTCCCAGCGTCTCGACGCGCCCCGAAGGCCAGCGCACGACGAGCTGCGCGTAGTCACTCGTCTCGCCGAGCCCGAAGTACGCCTCCGGCGCCGAAGAAGACTGATATCCCTGCGCTGTGCTGATCGTTCGAACGAGCGGCCGCGCGTCACTCCCGCCGAGCACGAGCTCGAGCCGCGTGCCGTTGCCGTCGGTGGGCGTGCGCTGCCGCGCGGCGCTCTCGATGCGCTCGCTCGCCAGCGGTCCGGCGCAGCGCACGACCAGCCTGTTTTGCTTTGGAAAGCGGTTCATGCCGAGCGCGGGCGGAGCATCGATGCGCGCGATCACGAGGTCCGGAGCGCCGTCGCCGTCGAGGTCGCCGAGAGCCGAACCGCGCGAGCCGGTGGGGGAGGCGAGCACCGAGGTCGGGCCGCTCGCGGCGATGCGCTCGAGCTTGCGCTCGCTTTCTGCGGCGTCGAGTCTCCACAGCGTGTCCGCCTGAAGATAGTGCGTGCCTGTGTCGGGATTGTCGGCCTGCGGATAGACGTGTCCGTTTGCGGTGAACAACTCGAGCCGCGTGTCGCCGTCGAAGTCGGCGAGATGCACGCTCCACGACAGCAGCGGTGCGGTCTCGCGCTGCAGTCCGAAGCGAAACGTCTCGTTGGAGAAGCCGCGCGGTCCGTTGAAGTACAGCGCGGTCGGCTCGCCCGAGAAGTTCGTCAGGGCGAAGTCGAGGTCTCCGTCGCGATCGACGTCGCCGAACGCCACGCCCATCCCAGCCTCGCCGCGCCCATCCATCGAGAGCGCGACGCCCGCGGAGTACGCGATGTCGGTGAACACGCCGCGACCGTCGTTCACGAGCAGCAGGTTCGCCACGCTGTCATTCGCGACGTACAGGTCTTCGTCGCCGTCGCCCTCGAAGTCGAAGTTCGCGACCGCGAGCGCGTACCCCGCGACGTGTCCCTGCAGCGCGCGCGCGCTTTCATCGCGAAAACTGCCGTCGCCGAGCCCTCGATAGAACCGATCGGGCTGGGGCACCATGCCGTGCGGTCCGCAGAAGACACCGTAGCCGCGCCAGCTGCACGGCACAGCGAGTGCGCCCTCGCCGAGTTCGTGCCGCGGCGGTGCGACCGGGTCGAGGTCGAGGTAGCAGCCGACGTACAGATCGAGTGCGCCGTCGCGGTCCGCGTCGAAGAGGGCAAGCGACGTCGCCCAGAGCGGTGGCTGATTCGCGTTGCGCGCCGCGCCCGGAACGAGCGCCGCTGCGGGCTCCGGCGCGAGCAGGTCCTGCGCGGGGCGCAGCACGCCCGCGTCGTCTTGGAGGAGCACGCGCAGCCCGCCGTAGCCCGCCGCGACGAGGTCTGCGTCCCCGTCGCCGTCGACGTCGCCGCTCGCGAGCCCGGTCCACCAACCGGCGAGGCCCGGCCCCGGCAGTCGGCGGAAGTTGCCGTTGCCGTCGTTTTCATACAAGACGAGGTCGGCTCCCGGCCCTTGGAGCAGCTCCGCGAGGCTCTCGACCCCGTCGCTGAACGCGAGATCGAGGTCGCCGTCGCGTCCGAGGTCGAGCAGCGCCACCCCGGGACCATTGGCTTCGAGGACCGTTGCCTTGACGGCCTCGCCGCTGCGGTTTCTGTGGGCGACTCCCCGCGCCTCGGCCTCGTCCATGAGGTCTCCCGCGGCTCCCGGGCTCACGGCGGTGGCCGAATCGGGGCCACAGGCCGCCAAAGCGAGGGCGCCGAGCGCCGAGGCAAGCTGGAGTGCACGGGGCATCATTCGAAGCGACACCGAGCCTAGCAGCCCGCCCGCGGCCCCGCCCCTCGCCACGGCCCCCGAGGGCGCCTTGGATTGACGCTCCGCCGCCCGTTCCTTACCCTTTTCCCCCTTTCCAAGCGCCCACGGGTCGGTTCCACTGCCGGAACGCTCTCGCGGGTGCTCGGCCCCCGTTTCACCGCCCCAAGCTCGTCTCGACGCCGTGTCCAACCAAGGCAAGCACCTTCTCGAAGCGCTCTCCCAAAAGGGCGGCGCTGCGCCCACGGGCGCGGGGGGAGTGTCGTCGGGCGAGAGCGGAGGCTTCGCTCTGCGGCCTTCGCAGTGGCAGTGGCTCTTGCTCGCACAGGTCGTGCTGCTCCTCTGCGCGTTCCTCGTCGGTCGCGCGAGCGTGCAGGAGACCTCGGCTTCGGAGGCGCGCACCGATGCGTCGCGCGTCCCGCCGTCCGCTCCTGCGGTCACGCCGAACATGCCCTCGCCGGGCACTTCCGGGCCCAGTGCGCCCGTGTCGAATTCGAATACCCCGGCCGTCGCCGCGAGTACGCCCAGCACCACGCTGCCCATGCGCGCGGAGCCGACTCCTGTGAGCGCCGAGGAGCAAGCGCTGCGCGACCCGCGCAACGTCTACACGCTGAAGGTCGCCGACTACGTGTTCAATGAGTCGAGCGTGCGCCTCGCGCAGGACGCCGCGCGCTACCTCAAGAACTCCGGCTTGCCCGCGTGCCTCGTGCAGAAGGGGACGCGCGTGTACCTCCTCGTCGGCGCGGCGCCCAAGCAGGTCGACCTCGACGAGCTCGGCCGCACCGTGCGCGTGCTGAACGGTCCGCCGCCGATCAACCGTCCCAGAGAATTCCACGACGCCTATGTCGAGAAGATCGACAAGGTGTTCCAGCGCAAATGAACCACGCCCGCGCGCGCGCGGGCTCCCAGACCCTTCCGATTCGAACAGGAAAACCAGAGCTATGTCGATCCACTCCAGTCTCCGCGGCGTCTCCACCCTCGTCGGCGATCGCAGCGTGTTCTCGCGCCGCGAGCGCCTCGAGATCCTCGCCAAGGCGGGCAAGTTCAAGGAAGGCGAGCGCTCGGTGTTCGGCCTCCCCAAGGTGCGCACGCGCTTCAAGGTCGCGGGTGCCAAGAAGGCCGCTGCTCCGAAGGCCGACGACAAGGCCGCGGGCAAGCCCGCTGCGGCGCCTGCCAAGAAGTAGCGTTCCGCGCGCGGCGAACAGAGCGTCGCGCGGGGAAGCCACTCGGAGCGCAGCGTGAGCCCCACGGCCGTCGAGACATCGCTCGCGGCGCCGCTGCTCGAGGTCTTTGCCTCGATCCAGGGCGAGGGCCTCTACGTGGGCGAGCCGCAGGTGTTCGTGCGCCTGCGCGGCTGCCCGCTGCGCTGCACTTGGTGCGACACGCCAGGCTCGTGGAGCGTCGACGGCGCGCGCGAGGTGCGCGTCGATGCGCGGCGCGGAGTCCGCCGCGAGTCCTCGTGGTCGACGCCGTTCCAGACCGCCTGTTGGATCGCTGAATGTGAGCCGGGCCCGCCGCGCACCGTCTCGGTGACGGGTGGCGAGCCGCTCTTGTGGCCGGAGTTCGTGCGCGCGCTCGCTTCATTCGCCTCCCCGCGTCGCATCCACCTCGAGACCGCCGGCGCGCATCCGCGGGCACTCGAACGCGTGCTCGACATCGTGTCGCACGTGAGCCTCGACCTGAAGCTCTTCGAAGACATGGAAGAGCCGGTCGAGATCGAAGCCGCGCCGACCGAGCCCGCGCCGCGCACGCGCGCCGAGTGGGCCGAGGCGCGCGCGGAATGCCTCGCGCTCGTGCGGGGCCGCGACGCCGCTGCCAAGGTCATCGTCGCCGGCGCACGAGCACCGGCGCTGTTCGACGAG
>JBIKYW010000178.1:0-6394 GCA_044355055.1 Planctomycetota bacterium
GAACTCCGCCGAGGCCTCGCTCTCCGCTGACGGACGCTACGTCGCGTTCACCGCAACGGACGCGCTCGTCGCAAACGACACGAACGGCATCCAAGACATCTTCGTGCGCGACCGCGAGACCGGCGCGATCTCGCGCGCGAGCGTCACCACGGGCGGCGGCCAGATCAACAACGGCACGAGCGACCAGCCCTACATGACGGCGGACGCTCGGTACGTCACGTTCCGATCGTCGGGCACCGTCACGGGCTGGGGTAGCAGCGGCGATCAGATCTACCTACACGATCGCCAGACGCTGACGACCACGATGGTGTCGATGCCTCCGCTGGGATCAAGCTATCTGGTCGGCTGCTCCTTCCCGACGACGACGGCAGATGCGCGGTATGTGGTCTTCGCGGCCACGCCGCCTCAGAACGGCCAGTCGCAGATCTTGCTTCGCGATCGCCTACTCTCGTCAACGAGAGTCATAAGTGTTGTTCAACCTGGCGGATGGCCTCCCAACGCATCGTCCTCACGCCCGCGAATCACTCCGGACGGCAGATACGTGGTATTCGAAAGCACCGCCACGTCCTTCTCCCCGAATGCACCGATCAGCAACATGAGCATCTATCGGCTCGATCGTGCGAATGGAACGATCCAGATGGTCGCGCCAGGCAACAGTTCCTTCGCCTGCACGGAGGCAAGCATCTCCGACAGCGGCCGACTGATCGCGTTCCGCACGGAGCAGTCCCTCGTGCCCGAAGACACCGGTGGCAGCGACATCTACGTCAAGGATATGCTCCTCGACACATTCACTCTCGTCAGCGCGAACATCAACGGACTCTCGATCGCCGCCGCGGCGCCATTCAACCATGACGCCACCATCCGCGGAGACGGCACGGAGGTGGTCTTCGTCGGCGATGGCAACGACCTCGTGCCCGGCATCACGACACGTGGGTACCGGGTCTACGTTCGCAACCTCGTGACGGGCATCACCCGTTTGGAAAGCGTGAGCAATGGCGGCATCCCCAACGATTACGGCGCCGGCGCACCCACCTTCTCTGCGGACGGTTCCGTGCTGGCATTCCGCTGCAGCGCACCCAACCTACTCCCGCTCGACTTCAACAGCACCGAGATCTTTCTGCGCGACTCGACGCCCGCACTCAATTTCGTGTACTGCGCGGCGAAGGTGAACAGTCAAGGCTGTGCGCCGCGGATCGAAGGTGCCGGGACGCCGAGCTTGTCGAGCGGGTTGCCGTACTGGGTGACGGCGATGCGCATCATCAACCAGAAGAACGGCCTGCTCTTCTATGGCTTCGATTCGAACAGCGTTCCGTTCCAAGGCGGCACCCTGTGTGTCGCGCCGCCGACGTTGCGCACGACGATGCAGAACTCCGGCGGACTCGTCGGTCCGGATGACTGCACGGGCACGTTCCAGCTCGACATGAACGCATGGGCCGCCTCGGGTGCGGACTCGCGCCTCGTGCCCGGCACCGACGTGCACTGCCAGTACTGGTACCGCGATCCCGCGCTCCCCGGCCTCAACAAGACCGGCCTCTCGGACGCCCTGCGCTTCACCTACGCGCCCTGAGCGCGCGTTCAGCGCCCATTTCTTGCTTCAAGCTGCGGAGTCCACGAGTTCCGCAGACTTGTCTTCCCCCCCCATCCCTGCAACAGAGAGTTTCCTCATGAGATTTCTGATTCTGGGTCCCGCGGCGGCCCTGCTTTCGCCCGTCGTTTCTGCGCAATCCATCATCGAGGTTGCGAGCGTACGCAACGGCATTTCCGTCGAAGCCAACGCAGACTCGAGGCAAGTGAAGGTGTCCTCCGACGGCATGGCCGTCGCGTTCGTAACTCCTGCCTCAAATCTGAGCGCCATCGACACGAACACTGTCGACGACGTCTTTGTACAGCGTTTCGACGATGGATCTTTCCACCTCGTCAGCGTTGGACTCAACGGCGCGGCCGCCAACGGCGCGTCGACTCGCCCGTCCATCGGTCGCTTTCAATGGACGCGGTACGTCGCTTTCCAGAGCGATGCGAGCAACCTCGTTTCTGGCGACAACAACAACGCCACCGACATTTTCGTACGCGACCTCGACAGCCAATCGACTGCGCGCGTGAGTATCGCATCCAACGGCGAGGCGAATGGCGGATCCCGACGTCCCAGCATGAGCCGCCAAGGTAACTTCATCGCGTTCGAAAGCGACGGTTGGAGCCTCGTAACCTTCGATGGCAACGGCCTGCCGGACGTCTATGGCCGCAGCTATCCCGGTGGCTGGCCGTTCCTCATTAGCTTCAACGCGCAAGGGGTGGCCGCAAACGGCGGCTCCTTCTCGCCAAGCACGTCCGACAACGGTTCGGTCGTGGCCTTCGAGAGCTTGGCGACGGACCTCGTGAGCGGGGACACCAACGGCAAGCGCGATATCTTCTGCTGGGCGGGTACCCTCTCGCGCGTCAGTGTCTCCTCGTCCGGCGTGCAAGGCAACGGCGACTCGATGTCAGCGTGCATGTCCGCTGACGGACGCTTCGTGGCCTTCATCAGCAGCGCGACCAACCTCGTCGCCGGCGATACCAATGGCCAACCCGATGTCTTCGTGCACGATCGCGCCTACGGGACGACGGTCATCGAAAGCGTGAGTTCGCTACGCGTGGCCTCTAACGGCGCCTCTTTCGCTCCCGTACTCTCTGCAGATGGCCGGATTCTGGCGTTCGAGACCCTCGGCTCCACGCTTTTCCCGGATGACAACAACAGCGCGAGAGACATCGTGCTGAGAGATCGCGTGTCGGGTTTTGCACGTCGCGCGAGTTCGACATGGGACGGTGCTCCGTCGAACGGCGACAGCCGTGAGCCGACGATCTCCGAGGGTGGCGAATTCGTCGCGTTCGCCAGCGCTGGTAACAACATGGTCCCCGGCGACAACAACAGTGTGAGCGATGCGTTCATCTACGACGTCGGAACTGGCACGAGCGCGCGCTTCAGCACCGACAATGGAGCACTGCGTCCGAGCGGAGACTTCTACAACGCGACCACATCTCCGACCGGTCGATTCGTTGCATTCGAGAGTGGCGCCGCCACGCTGATCCCGGACGACACGAACAATGCCACCGACGTCTTCCTCCGCGACCGAGAGGCGGGAATCACAGCGCGCGTGAGCCTGGCCACCGGCGGCGGGCAGTGCAACGCGAGCAGCTGGGACCCCTGCATCACCGGAGACGGGCGCCACGTCGGGTTCACGAGCAACGGTTCGAATCTCACTCCGCAGGGCGGCTACGGTCCGCACAACGTCTACGTGCATGACCGCACGACACAGGTGACCGTACTCGCCTCGCTCTGGAATAACGGCGTGCCGGCGGACAATGGTGCCGGCGGCGCGAGCCTCTCTTCGGACGCACGCTTCGTCACGTTCTGGGCACGCGCTGGCAACTGGGGACTCAGCTCGAATGCGCAGATCTATGTGCGGGACCGCCTGCTCGGTCGCACCGAGCTGGTCTCTCAAGCCAGCAATGGAGCGGCGGGTGATCTCGAGTCGTATTGGCCCAACATCACGCCGGATGGACGCTATGTGGTCTTCGAAAGCCGTTCGAGCAACTTGACCACCGGAGATGCGTGGAACACCAGCGACATCTTCCGCTACGACAGAGCCACCGGGCAGATGCGTCGGTTGACTCCTGGCAATGTTGCCGATTCCTATGGCGCGACCGTGTCTGAGGACGGGCGCTTTGTCGCATTCCAGTCGTTGGCAGCGCTCGTTCCGAGCGACAACAACGGAACGTGGGACGTCTACGTCGCAGACTTGACGCAGAACACGTTCGTTCTCGCGAGTGCGACGCAGTCGGGAGCGATCGCGAACGGCCCCAGCGATCAGCCTTACCTCGCGAGCAATGGCAGCGCCGTGGTCTTCGTGAGTAGCGCGACGAACATGCTCGGCGGGACTCTCAGCAACCTGACGCGCATCTACGTCCGTGACCTCGTCGGAGGCGGACTGCGCGTCGAGTCCGTCAGCAACGCAGGCGTGCTCGCCAACCAGAGCTGCACGCGTCCGAGCATCTCGGGCGACGGTTCTTGCGTCGTGTTCGACAGCCCGTCGCGCAATCTCCTCCCGGTGGACTGGGGCAACACGAAGGTGTTCGTGCGCGACTCCACGCCGGCGCTGAGCTACGTGTACTGCGCAGCGAAGGTGAACAGCCAAGGGTGCGCGCCGCGGATCGAGGGTGTCGGGACGCCGAGCCTGTCGAGCGGGTTGCCGTACTGGGTGACGGCGGTGCGCATCATCAACCAGAAGAACGGCCTGCTCTTCTATGGCTTTGCGCCCAACAACGTGCCGTTCCAGGACGCGACGCTGTGTGTCGCACCGCCGACGGTGCGCACGACGATGCAGAGCTCCGGAGGACTCGTCGGTCCGGAAGACTGCACCGGCACGTTCCAGCTCGACATGAACGCTTGGGCCCGCTCCGGCGCGGACGCGCGCCTCGTACCCGGTGCCGACGTGCACTGCCAGTACTGGTACCGCGACCCCGCGCTCGTCGGTCCCAACAAGACCGGCCTCTCGGACGCCCTGCGCTTCACCTACGCGCCCTGAGCGCGCGCGAGAGCGACATGAAGCGGGGCCGCGCTGGCACGTTCCAGCGCGGCCCCGCCGCCATTCCCCGAGTGCGGGGCGATCCGACAACGTGGGCCCTTGTGCGTAGAAGCGCAGCAAAAGTCGGGGTGCGAGCCACGAGGAGGATGCAAGAGGTATGGTGACGGGGCGCTCGTGCCTTCGGGCATGGTCGCGAGCTGGCCCCCCCGACCAGTCCGGAGGACCCGTGCGAGCGGGTGAGGTTGCTGATGAGCCAGTCCATCGTCATGCCGTTCGAGGAGCCCGCGATGCTGCGGGTGCGGGAAGGTCGGATCGTCGAGGCCACCACGCGTGTGGCGACCTTGCTCGGCGTTTCCCGCCACGAGCTTGCGGGACGCGACGTTTCCCGCCATGCGCCCTCGCTCACGCACGGACGCACGATCGAGGCGCGCCGAGCGGACGGAAGCACGTTCCGCTGCAGGGTGCACGAGATCGGCGACGATTGCTTCACGCTGCACTATCGACCCGACGCCCACGAAATCGCGGACTTGTTCGAGGCCCAGCGTGAAGTCGTCGAGCGCATCGTGCGCGGCGATTCCGTGGAAGAGGTCTTGGGCGCGATCGCGGTGCTCGCGGAGGCCCATGTTCCTGGCGGCATGCGGTGCTCGATCCTCGTACTCGACGAAAAAGAGGGTGTGCTGCGCACGATGGGGCAACCGTCGCTGCCGCGCGACTTCGTGTCCGCGATCGATCGGCTCGTCCCCGCTTACGGAAAGGCGAGCTGTGGTCACGCCGCCGCAGAGGGTGTGCAGGTGCTGACCACGCGCATCGAGGGCGATCCATGGTGGAAGGACTTCGAGAGCTTCATGGCCGGCTACGGCATCGAAGCCTCGTGGTCGAGCCCGATCCTCTCCCCGCGCAACGGCCGCACGCTCGGAACCTTCGGGATGTACTACCCCGCGCCGCGCTTCCCCACGCCCGCGGAGCTCTACCTCATCGAGTCCTTCACGCACCTCGCGGCGCTCGCCATCGATCGCCACCATGCGGAGGTGATGCGCGTAGCGCACGTGAACCTGCTCGAAACCGCGCGGATGCGCGACACGTTCTTCGCGACCGTTGCGCACGACTTCCGCACGCCGCTGCAGTCGGTGGTCATGGGCCTGAACAGCCTCGAATCCTTGCTCGATCTCCGCGATGCGGAGCAACTGCGCACGATCGGCTTCGTGCGAGACGCCGCCGCGCACCTGCTCGATGTCGCCAACGACGTCACGCAATTGTCGCGGCCGGGGACCGAGCTGGCGCTCGATCGAGAGCTCCAAAGTCTGCGCGACATCGCGCTGGCTGCGATCGCGGTCGTCCAAGAGCAGGCGGTTCGCAAGCAGATTTCGCTCGAGCTCGCGGCGCACGGAGAGCTTCCGCTCGTGAATGTCGACGGTCGCCGCATTCGCCGCGCCGTCGTGAACCTGCTTGCCAATGCCGTGTCCTACTCGCCGCGCGGCAGCACCGTGAGCCTCGAGCTGCGCTTCGAGCCCGCCGCGAGCACGGTGCAGCTCGCGGTGAAGGACTCTGGCCCGGGCCTGCCCGCGGGGCGCGAATACCTCGTGTTCGAACCCTTCGTGCAGGTCGGCGAGCAGCGCCAGCGCAGCGGCGGCATCGGGCTAGGCTTGGCGATCGTCAAGCGCTTCGTCGAGTCCCATGGTGGCCGGGTCGGCGTGCAGTCCGAGCCCGGCAAGGGCTCGCGCTTTTGGATCCGCCTCCCCGCGGATCCCAGCGCGGTGCCGATCGAGCTGCCGCGCTCGCGCCCCGTGGTTGGCCCCCATCCGGCGAGCGCGATGCCAAGTCGCAGTCCGATCGAG
>JBIKYW010000179.1:0-6334 GCA_044355055.1 Planctomycetota bacterium
GCCGCGGTCTTGGAGCTCCTGCTCGAAGCCGGACTGCGCGACTTCAAGTGTGCGACACCGCGCGAGGCTCGCGTGCTCCTCGAGCTCGCGCAGCGCCGCGGCGAGCAGCTCGATCTGCTCGTAGCCTTCCCACATCGAGGCGCGAACCTTGCCCGCATCGCCGAGCTCGCAGGCAGATTTCCTACGCATCGGCTGTCGGTGCTCTCCGACGAGCCCGAGCATGCCCGCTCGATCGCCGCTGCGGGCCTCGATGTGTTCGTGGACCTCGATCCGGGCATGGGGCGCAGCGGAGTCCCGCTCGACGCGCGCACACGCATTCGCGCCGTCGTGGATGCCTGCGGTCACTCCCTTCGCGGTCTGCACGCGTATGAGGGCCATATCCGCGACGCCACCGCTGTCGAGCGTGCGTTCGCCTGCACACCGCTCTTCGACGCGTTGTGCAGCGTCGCCGTCGACATGGACTGCGCGTCGCGCGAGCTCATCACCAGCGGCACGCCGACCTTTCTCGAAGCCCTCGCACACGCAGGTCTCGCTCGCCTGCGTCACCGAGTCTCGCCCGGCATCGTCGTGTACTGGGATCTCAACAGCGAAGCCCTCGGAATCGAGGGATTTTCCTGCGCCGCGAGCGTGCTCGCGCGCGTCGTGAGCGCACCGCGAAGCGACCGCATCACACTCGACGCCGGCTCCAAGTCCGTCGATGCTTCCGTGCCCGACCCATGCGTAGGCGCGGTAGGACACACCGACTGGACGGCGCTGCGCCCGAGTGAGGAACACCTGCCGCTGCGCGTCCCCCCGGACTCGACACCGCTCGTCGGAGCGCTCGTCGAGCTTCTCCCCAAGCACGTCTGTCCGATGGTGAACCTAGCCGAGCGATGCGCGCTCCTCGACCGCGAGCGCCTGCTCCAAGTGGTGCCCGTCGAGGCGCGAGCGCACGGGGAGTGAGCGTCTTCGCTCAGCGCTGCGTGGGCTTGGCGGGCGGGTGCAGAGTCACTTCGCGCAGGCGTCGCAGCTCCGCGCGCAGGGCCTCTGGCATCGCGCCGACGAGTGCCTGATCGAAGCGGTCCCGAGCCGTCGTCCAGCGACCGTCGAGGAAGGCCTCATAGCCCCGACTCGCGTGCAGAAGCGTGCCTTCGCCGAGCTCGTCTGCGACGCGGCGGGCGCTCTCGATTTCGATCCAAGGACGACCGAGGAAGACCTGTCGGACCGAAACGACCGCCTCCATGCGCGAGAGCCGCGGTGCTCCTTCGAGCGCGCGTTCCGCGATTCCACCTCGGCGGATGAAGCAACGGCCGAGCGGCGCGTCCCACTGTTGCTTGTCCCAAAGGAACTGCGAGTCCGACCAAACGTCGAACGCGCGGTACTCCGCCGCGCCAAAGCGCGTGAGATACGGGTTCCACTCCGAGCACTCGCCGCGCACTTGGAAGCGGATGCGAAAGCTCTGTCCGAGCTGCGTCGCGGGGGCGCTGTACAGGCGCTCCAGCGCGACGACCTCGCGCTGCGGCTGGGGCTCGGCACGCAGTGCGATGAACGAGCCCGCGCTCGCCAGCGCGAAGGCAGCGGCGGTCCAAGCGAGAAATGCGGACGGGAGCTTCACCGTGCTCGGGCCTATCGACACCCTGCGGAGCCGACTCAAGACACGCTCGTCCGTCGTCCCCAGCCGGGGACTCGCCCTCGGGCACTACCTGCGACAGGTCGCGCCGGAGCGCGGCTCGACGCCGTAGAGTCGCCGCTGGAGCCAGCGCGCGGCGGCGACGAGCGAAATCAAGACCGGCACCTCCACGAGCGGTCCGATGACCGCGACCAAGGCCGCGCCGCTCCCGATCCCGAAGGTCGCGACGGCCACGGCGATGGCGAGCTCGAAGTTGTTCGAAGCGGCAGTGAAAGAGAGCGTCGCAGATTGCTCGTAGTTGGCGCCGAGCTTCCAGCTCATCACGAACGACGCGAAGAACATCGCTACGAAGTACAGAAGCATCGGGACGGCGATGCGAAGGACATCGAGCGGAAGCGCGACGATGCGCTCGCCTTGCAGCGCGAACATCACGACGATCGTGAAGAGCAGCGACACGAGCGTGATCGGGCCGATGCGCGGCGCGAACTTCGACTCGAACCACTCGCGACCGCGTGTCCTCATCAGGAAGGTGCGCGAGAGATAGCCCGCAGCGAAGGGGATGCCGAGGTAGACCGCCACACTCGTTGCGATCTCCCCCATCGAGATCGGCACGGCTGTCCCTTGGAGGCCCAACGCGTCGGGTAGGAAGCTCGCGAAGAGCCACGCGTAGACAGGAAAGAGCAGGATCTGAAACAGCGAGTTCAGCGCCACGAGTCCCGCGCAGTACTCGCGATCGCCGTCGGCGAGGTCATTCCAGACGATCACCATCGCGATGCAGCGCGCGAGGCCGATCAGGATGAGCCCGAGCATGTACTCCGGCTCGTCGCGCAGGAATAGGACCGCGAGCGCGAACATCAGGAGCGGTCCGACGACCCAGTTCTGCACGAGCGACAGGGCGAGCACACGCGGAGCGCGCAGCACCCGTCCCAGTTCTTCGTAGCGGACCTTGGCGAGCGGCGGGTACATCATCGCGATCAAGCCGACAGCGATCGGGATCGAAGTGGTGCCAACGCGCAGCGACTCCAGAGTTCCCGCGACATTCGGCGCCGCCCAACCGAGCGCCACCCCGCCGGCCATGGCGAGGAAGATCCACGCGGTCAAGTAGCGGTCGAGGAACGACAGGCGCGCCTTCGCAGTCATCGGCACAGAGTCTCCAACCAACGCTCGAAGCGTCGCAGAGCCGCGGGTTCGAGGCAGTAGCAGGTGCAGGGACCGGAGAGCGTGCCGCGCACGAGCCCGGCGCTCTTCAGGATCTTGAGATGCTGCGACACCGTGGACTGGGCCAAACCGACCTCGTCGACGATCGTGCCGCACACGCAGGCTTTCCGCTCGCGCAGGAAGCGCACGATGCGCACCCGCGCGGGATGGCCGAGTGCCTTGGCGAGCTTCGCGAGCTCACGCTCGCCCGCGCGTCCTGCGAGGGAGGGCAGCTCGCGTGCGGAGCGGGCCGGAGGACAGCAGCGCTTGCCTTTCATCGTCGAATGACGATAAGAGAAGCACCCGAGAGGAAGCAACCCGATGACCCATCGCCCCTTGCGCGTGCTGTTCGTGTGCGTGGAGAACTCGTGCCGCAGTCAGCTTGCGGAGGCGCTGGCCCGACAGGACTTTCCGGCGCAGCTCGAAGCGCACAGCTCCGGCTCGCGGCCGTCGGGGAGCGTGAACCCCAAGGCTCTCGCCTCCTTGCAGCGCATCGGCTGCAACGCGACGGGGCTGCGCTCCAAGCCACTGTCGGAGGTGCCGCAGATCGAGTGGGACTGGGCCATCACGATGGGCTGCGGCGACGAGTGCCCGTCCGTACGTGCCAAGCAGCGCGCCGACTGGGGCATTCCCGACCCCAAGCACTTGGACGAGTTGGAGTTCGACGCCGTGCGCGACCTGATCCGCGCGAAGATCGCGGAGCTCGTGCGCTAGAGCCGTCGTTGAGCGCGCGCGAGCGCCCGCTCGGACTACTTCGCTTCGCCCTGAGTCGTCGGCGCGGGGGCCTCCCAGCCCGTCGGACGCGGCAGCTTCGGCGCCAGCATCGCGAGTAGTCCCATCGCCGTGCCGTAGTTCTCGCTGCGCGGGAAGATGCGGTCGTTCCAGCCGCCGCTCGCTTCCTGCACTTGGAACAGCCGCGCGAGGAAACGCTCGCGGTAGCTCTCGCGCTCCGCCTCGGGCAGGAACTCGATCGAGAGCGCGGCGTAGCCGTGCGCGTAGAAGAAGTAGTACGGAGCGACTCCGTAGGGCGGGACGTGCGTCCCCGTTCCCTTGCGGCGCTTTTCCAGCCACTCCCAATGCTCCAAGAAGTTGTCGAGCGAGCGACGCACGTTGTCGACGCTGCCGCGCCCGGAGAGCACCAGCACGCACTCGGTGATCGGCGAGCGCCCGATCGCACCCGGCCACTCGTCCTTCTTGGCCCCCGTGTTGTACGGGATCGCGCCCGCCTCGGTGCGGCAGCCCTCGAGCGCATCGAGCGCGCGCGTCACGAGGCCTGCATCGACCTTCTCCCCCTGCCGCTGCGCCTCGAACAACGCGATCAAGGTCGGCGCGGTCATGAAGGGCGACGCGGGCGCACGCTTCGCGCCGCCACCGGGTCGCGAGTAGTTCCACCCGCCCGACTCGACGATCTCGGTCGCATGCAGCGTCTCGACGAGCTTCGTCACCCAAAGGTCGAGCTTCTTCTCCTGCCCTTTCGGCACGAGCTTCTGCGCGCGCAGCCGCAGGAAGAGCTGCAGCGCGTAAGCGTGCCCCCAGCCGCGCACGTCGTAGCCGCCGCTGAAGCCCGCCGACATCGCGGGGTTTTCGAGCGTCTCGAACAGAAACTCGACGGCGCGCGCCACCGCGGCCTGCGACTCCTTCGACTTCGCGTGGTGGGGCGACTCGATCAACGCCCAAGCCGAGATCGCCGTGCCCCCGACGCGATAGCCGACGGGAATCTGTCCCTTCTCGCGATAGACGCCCTCGTAGGGCCATTCCCGCTTCTCGCCCTTCTCGCTGGCGAGGTTCTCCTGCAGGTCGACGAGCAGCGCGTGCGCGCGCTTCGCCTCCAATTCGACATTGGGGAGCTTCTTCGCCTCACCCTCGTCGGTGCACAGAGTCGGTTCGACGGGAACGAGCGCAAGGACGAGCGAAACGAGCAGCATGGGGAGGCCTCCGGACTGGGTCCGAAACAGCCTACACGGCCAGCGCCGATTCGCCGCCGACGAGCACGAGGTCGAGCTCGAGCTCCGCGCCCCGCAGCACGATCAAGTCCGCGCGCGCCCCCGGCGCGAGCACTCCGCACTCGCGCTCGAGCCCGAGCGCACGTGCGGGGGTCGCGCTGGCCATCTCCAATGCCTCTTCGAGGCCGACGACGCCGCGCTTCACGAGGCGGCGCACCATGTCGAGCTGCCCCATGGCGGTACCTGCGAGCTGGCGCTCGCTGCGCCCCTCGCCGGGCGGGTAGTAGGCCGTGCCGTCGTCGATCACGTGCGCGCGCCCGTGGGAGTGGAACACGTCGCAGCCGGTGCCCGCGCCCCGCAGGGCGTCGCTCACCAGCGCCAGACCACTCGGCCCGCGCGCGGCGAGCGCGAGCTCGATCGCCTCGCCTCCGACGTGCATGAGATCCCCGATGATCTCGGCGACCAGCGCGCGCTCGATCAGCGAAAATCCCGCCAGACCGACCTCGCGGTGGTGAATGCCGTTCATCGCGTTGAAGAGGTGCGTCGCGCCGCACGCGCCCGCGCGCGCCGCGGTGCGGGCCTCCGCCGCGGTCGCCTTGCTGTGCCCGAGCGAGACGCGCACGCCGCAGCGAACGAGCTCGGCGATCAGGTCCGCGGAGCCGGAGAGCTCCGGCGCCAGCGTCACGGTGCGCACGCCGCGCCCGTCTCCCGTAGCGGGCCCGAGAATCGCGCGCAGCGCCGCGAGCGAAGGCGTGGCGAGATCGTGGCGGGGCAGCGCGCCCGCGCGCTCGGGATTCACGAACGGGCCTTCGAGGTGCAATCCGACGGCGCGTGCGACGTTGCCAGGCAGTTCCTTCGCCGCACCCCACGAGCGCTCACAGACTTCGCCGAGCACCTTGGGCTCCGCGGGGAAGAGCGTGGGCTGGAACGCCGTGGTGCCCGCTCGCGCCAGCGCGCGCGCCATGCCCTCGAGTTCACGCACCGGATCGTGCCCGCCGTAGCCGTGGACGTGCAGATCGACGAGGCCGGGTGCAACGATCGGGAGGTCGCGGTCCGACAACTGAGGCTCGCGCAGCGCGACGCTCTCGATCCGCCCCCGCGCGTGGCGCAGCGTTCCCGGAACCAGCCGCCCGCCGACCAAGAGCCGGCCGACGAGCTCGCTCACTTGCGCTCCAGATAGAAGATCGCGTTCGTGCCGTACTCGCGCAGCGTGACCTTGATCTTGGGCGCGAACTCGTTTTCCTGCACGCCATCCTTGGGCGCATGGAAGACGACGAGGCCCTTGGCCACGATCTTTTCGGTCACGAGCTTCTCGAGCGCGGTGAAGATGCCCGTGCGCGTCTTGCCGGTTTCCAGCATCGGATACGGCGAGTCGAAGAACACGAGCTCGTAGCGGGCGTCGGATCCACCCCAAGAGCGGGTGGCGAGGGCATCGGCGGCCACGATCTCGGCGCGGTCTTCGAGCGCGAGGTCTTCGACGTTGCGGCGCAGGAGATCGAGGACGCGGGGGTCGCGCTCGACGAGGCGGGCTTCGAGAGCGCCGCGACTCAGCGCTTCGAGGCCGAGGCTCCCGGTGCCCGCGAAG
>JBIKYW010000180.1:0-6325 GCA_044355055.1 Planctomycetota bacterium
GTTGACGATCACATCCGCCGCGATGCCGAACCACGGGCGGTAGCGCGCGCGGAAGTTCGCGTCGGAGATCGAGTAGGCGCAGATCGCGCTCACCAGACCCCACGACTCGCCGCGGCCGAAGGCGAAGCCCTTGTTCGGGCGCACATTCACCTGCGTCATCTTGGCGCGCAAGGTCGACGGGATCGAGTAGCCGCCCGTGTTGTTGTAGTGCTCGGAGTAGGACATGCGGAAGCACTCGGCTGCCATGCGTAGGTCATCCTTCGCGATCGAGTCGTTGCCGAGCCACGTCAGCACCATCGGAGACCGCAGGAAGCGGATGTAGTGCTGGAAGTCGATCGGCGAGCTGGTGACGATGTCGGTCTCGTAGGCCGGCTTCAGGTTGTTCGCGATGACGTAGTTGCGCTGGTACGCGGGCGACACGTTCATGCCGAACGGGTCGTTCGAGTTGTTCGTGAGGCGCTGGAAGTAGTTCATCGGCGTGTAGGTGAGCGTCGGGGCTTGCACGACCCATTGCTCGACGCGCGTCTGCTCGCCGTCCGAGTTCATCAAGAGCTGCGGCTGGCGCTCGCAGTACATGCGGTGCGAGAACTCGTAGCTGCGGTAGCCCTCGCGCGAGCTGGCCGACGCTGTCTTGAAGCCGTCGTAGAACCAGATCTCCGAGCCGGAGGTCATGCCGCCGTACTGCACGCCGTAGATGTGCGCCCAGCCGAAGTTGGGGAAGCTCCACGGATAGCCGCCGGTGGCGGTACCGTTCTGCAGGTGGCCGCGGATCGTGTTGTAGAAGCCCGCGACGTTGCCTTGGATCGAAGCTTGCCCGAGGTGCGAGAGGTCCGGCAGCGGCAGACGCTGCGGGAAGTAACGCGCGGTCTGCGGGTTCCACCACGACCACAGCGGCACGCCCGAAGGCGAGCTGCCGGCCTTGCAGAACGCGATCGGCTCCTTCTCGAGGGCCGAGACGGCGTTCGAGATGGCGCTGCTGCGCGCGAGCGCCAGGCGGCGATGGAACATCGCCTGCTGCGGCAGGATGTGCATCGTGCCGTCGGCCATGGGCTTCACGAGCTCCATGCGCGTCACGTTGCCCGACGTGGTCGCGGTGCCCTGATAGGGGTCGGTGATATCGGACAGGATCTGCCAGCCTGCGGGCACCTGCAGCTCGAGCGAGCGGAAGTACACGTGGCCGAGCGGATCGTCGTCGGTGAAGCCCGTCGTCTTGTTGGCACCGCTGGCGCCGTTGTTGATGCGCAGCTCGAGCGAGAGGAAATCCTCGCCGGCCCACGCGGTCGTGTAGGCGTGAACACCGAAGAAGTGCGGCAGCGCGCCCGTGGGAGCGCCGAGCTGCGCGGTCTGCGGCTTCATCACACCGTAGGTGCGCGTCTCGACCGCGGCCGAGCCCCTGCGGAGCGACTTCACCGAGTTCGACACCGGCGCGGAGCGCACGCCATCGAGCGGATAGAAGCGGTACTCGTTGCCGAAGACGTCCTTGGCGGACACCACGACCGAGTCGCGCATTCCGAGCAGGTCGAGCACGTCCTTCTTGACCGGGAGCTTGGCGTCGAGGTGCGGATTGTCGACGACCTCGTAGCTGACCTTGGTACCCGCAGCGACGCCGACCGGGCGTCGAACGCGCGCGAGAACTTCGACCACGTCGGCGCCATCCGCATCATTGGGATAGCGCGACACGATCTCCATCTGCGTCGGCACCACGAAGCCGTCGATGTCGCGGATCGAGAGCGGGATGCGCCCGTCGGCGCGGGGGAACGTGCCCTTCGGAACGGGGATCGTGCCGCGCACGACGTACGACGCCGGCGTGGGCACCGTCATCTGCAGCGTCGCGACGACCTCGCCTCCCGTCGCCGAATTCGACGTCGCACCCGACGTCAGCATGAAAGGCCCCTGATCGACCGGGGCGCTGTCTCCGCCTCCGGACCCCGAGGAGCACGCCGCGGCGAAGGGCAGCGCCAAGACCAGCAACGTCTGTTTCCACGAGAGGCCGCTGGTCGGACCCTCCGAGGTGTTCGCTTCATCCCCAATGCAAGAGCGCTCGTGCGCCATAGTCGCTTCTCCCATCGGTCCTGTGGACCGCGTGTTGTGGCCACCCGTGCGGGCGTGGCCGTCTTCTTCCCCGCAGGCCTTTTCGGGCGACGGTGGGAGCGCGACGGAGAAAATCGGTCCAAAAATCGATGATTGCGTCGACGCGTCTAGGGAGCGGACGTCGGGATGCGGAACTACTTTCCGAGTGTCTTCAAGGCTGCGTCGCCGAGCTTCGTTGCGTGCGCACGGGAGGGAGACGCATCGGAGATCCACGGTCCGAGCGCGCCGTCCATGTGCAGGAGCAGCGCCGTCTCGGGGTCGCTCTCGAAGCGTCGCTGCGGCTCGAAGCGGTCCGATGCGTAGCGTGCCACGGTCGAGATGCGCACCTCGTCGAGCTCGCCGGGGAAACAGGAATTCGGACTTGCGTCGCGGCTCACGTCTGCGCCGATGAGCAGCGGAAGCTCGAGCACGCGCCTCGCGCCGCGTCCGGACGTCTCTGCGACGAGCACTCCATCGACGAAGAGCTTGACGCGCTCGCCATCGAATTGACCAGCGAGATGGTGCCAACGCTCGGGTTCAAGGAGGCGCTCGGGTGCTCGTGCCGAGACGTAGTCTGCGCCCAGGAACACGGTGAACGACGGACGGCCGTCGTCGACGAACAGTCCGAACTCGCCTTGCTCAGTCTTGTTGACGAAGCCCTGTCGCGGGCGGAACTCCCTCGCGCGGAGCCAGCCCTCGACGGTCATCGGACCGTCCGGCAAGTGCAGCGACGCGTGTGGAACGCGGAGTGCATCACTCTCTCCGTCGAGTGCGAGCACGCATTCGTTCACGGGGCGAGACGGGAGCGGCAGCGTGCGCAGATTGAAGGATAGCTCGATGTCGCGCGTCGGCAGCGGAACTCGTGCGTCCTCGTCGATCCACTTGCCTCGCAATTCCACGCGGGGCATCCGCAACGCATCGTCGAGCGCGGACGCGGGTCGCGCCACTTGGAACGACAGTTCGCGCTTGGCACCGGCCGCCAGCGTGACACTCGCACGGCTCGGATCGAAGCTCCAGCGCGCGTCGTCGCTGTACGGCACGATTTCGATTTCGACCCCGTGACGCGCGGGATTGCGCAGCGTCCATCGAACCGCACCGCTCACGGAGAGATCCGCTGCGAACTCGAGGGACGAGAGGTACTCGGGCTGCAGAGCGCCGAGCGCGAGCGCGGCATCGTCGCTCCGCTCGCCCGTGATCTCGCGCGCGTCGATCGGCGCACCGACGGGCAGCGCGGCGACCGCGATCCCCTGCGGACGTACCGTGACCAAGTGGTACTGGTGCAGATAGCCCGCAGCGGGAACGAGTCCCGACTGCTCTCCTCCGACGGTCGCCAGCGTGAAGTACTCGATGCCATCGCGCACGCCGTCGTAGCGCATGCGGTGAATGTGGCCCGCGAAGACGGCCTTCACGTTGCCCGCTGCGGCGAGCTTGGAGTGCACGTTCGTCCAGTCGTCGCCGTAGTTCTTGCCGAGCCAACGCGGATGGTGGAGGAACACGAAGACGTGCTGCGCGCCGCGCGCGCGCTCCAAGGCTTCGTCGAGGAACGCGAGCTGCGCGGCGCTCATCCTCTGGCACTCAGGCCTGTTGAAGTTGCGCTCGCCGGTCTCCGGATTCGGCTCGTCGGAGTCCAGTGCGATGAACCATGCACTCTTGTGGCGGAACGCGTACCACAGCGGCCCAAAGTGCTCCTCGTAGTCCGCTTCGTGCTCCTCTTGGGGGCGCGGCCCCTTGCCACGCCAATAGATGTCGTGGTTTCCGACCACGGGGAACCACTCGCACTCGAGTCGATTCATGATGCCCTTGTACTCGGCGGTCTGAGCGAGCCATTCCGGTCGCTCGTTGTAGCCCTGTACCAAGTCGCCGACCGTCATCACGAGATCGGGGCGAAGCACGTTGACCTCGCTCACCGCTTGCGCGAGCACCTTCACACCCTCGGCGGGCCCCCCGGTGCGATCGCCGAAGATCACGAAGCTGAACGCATCGCTCTCCTCGGGCAGCGGCAGTTGGATCTTGCTCGTGCGCGTCGTGACGAAGCGCTGCGCCCGCGCGCGCGAGGCCTCTTCGTCTTCGGCGAGGTACGCGACGGTGAGTGGCAGCAGGAATAGAGCGACGCGCGCGATGCGGGACAGCATGGTGCGCAGTCTAGCCCTCGATCATGTCGGCCGCGGAAGCACCGACTCCGCGCGCCCGTCGCACCAGCGGATCGAGAAGCGCGTTCCGTCGAACCAGAAGTAAGCGTCTTGACGGTGCTCGCGCGCAACTTCGAGCGCTACGTGCGGCGGCAAGCACGCGGCGAGGCTCGGCTCGCTGTGGCTGCGGTCGGGCGAGCCCGCGAGGACATCGACCGGACTTGCCCCGAGCTCCATGAGCCGCGTGCGCAGTCGCAGCATGGCTCTCCGGCCGGCGCTCTTGATCGGGGCTTCACCGAGCGGAGGCCACGCGGAGAGGACGGCGAAGGGCTGCGTCAGTCCCGCGCTGCGAAGCGCCGCTCGCGCGCGCTCGTCGAGCGGACGACGCAGATCGATCCAGTACTCGTCGAGAAGGACGAGCACCGTCTGGCTGTAGGTCGCGAGCGGTTCTTCCATCCCAGCCCCATCTCACCGACTGGGGTGCTGGCGCGCAATGGATCCGCGGAGTACACCTTGGCTCACGATGACGTCCGTGCCCCAACCCGATCGACGCGAGCTGCTCGCGTGGCTCGGCGCGAGCGCGGGTTGGCTGGCGCTCCATCCGTCGTGCGCGACGCCGTCGGGCGCGCGCAGTTCGGTGTTCGCGGCGGCGGACGGCACGCCCCGTTGGACTCCGCTCGCACTGCCGTTGCCGATCGCCTCGGACGGCGGAAGTGCGGCCACGGATGCCGCGCGGCTGCGCCACTTCACGGTGCGCGATGAGCTGCTCTTGCCCGAGGGCTTTGAGTACGAGTTGGTCGCCACCTACGGCGATGTCTTCGGACCCCGCGAGCGAGCGGTGGCCTTCGGCTACAACAACGATTTCCTCGGGTTCATCCCAAGTCGCAACTCGCCCGACGAGGCGTTCTTGGTCGTCAATCACGAGTCCGTTTCGCCGCGGCCGTGGCTCGCCGCTTTGCGTGAGACGCTCGGACCCGAGGCGCCCCGTATCGAGGTGGCGCGGGATGAGCGGGGCGAAGTTCGTGCTTCCCTCGACGGACACGGCTGGCGCGGCGCGCAGCTCGAACCCACGGTGGGCACGCATTCCCCCGAGCTCGTGGCGCGCGTGCGGGACCTCTCGCAGCGCGCCCTCGACGACATGGGCATCACGGCGCTCCACTTGCGACGGGAGGCGGACGGACACTGGCGCGTCGCACGCGATTCGGCGCTCCACGGGCGCTTCTCCGGTGGCGCTGCGCGGAATGCGACGCACTCGAACTGCTCGGGCACGGTGACGCCGTGGGGGACCGCGCTCTCGGGCGAGGAGAACTACCAAGACTACGTGCCCGAATACGTCGATTCCGCAGGTGAACTCAGCTCACCGCTCATGGCGTTGGAGTTCCTCGGCATCGATCCACGCCTGCCGGAGCCCTTCGAGATCAACGGTTTCGGCTCGTGGCTCGCGACGCCACAGGATGGACGCGACTTCGGCTGGGTCGTCCACGTCGATCCGCGCTCGGGCGAGCTGCGCAAGCTGCGTCGGCTCGGTCGCATGCGGCACGAGAATGTCGCGCTGCGCGTCGAAGTTGGGCAGCCACTCGTCGCGTACACTGGGGACGATCGGCGCGGTGGGCACGTGTGGAAGTTCGTCAGCGCGAAATGTGTCGAGCGCGTAGACGATCCCGCCAATGTCGAGTTGTTCGAGGATGGCACGCTGTACGCGGCTCGTTTCTCGGACGATGGGAGCGGAGAGTGGCTGCCGCTCGTGCCCGAGACGCCCCTTGCGCGTCCGCGCCCCGAGACGACGGGGGGCGAGCATCTCTGGCTTCCCTTCCGCAGTCCCGAGCGCAGCGAGCGACGCCGCGGCGGCTGGGTCCCCGTCAGCACTCCATCCGCGCGCAAGAAGGGCCTCTCGTCGGAGGAGTGGTGCCATCGCGTCGCGACGTTTGCCATGAAGCCATTCGAGCAAATGACGCTCGGCGATCTCGTCGACGTTCCGTCGAACCTTCCTGCATCGGAGAGTGCAGCGATTCATCGGCAGAAGGTCCTGCTCCTCGACGCGGTCGTGATGGCGAACGCGATCGGCGCCACTCCGTGTGCGCGCCCGGAAGACATGGAGCTCCATCCGCACGATGGAGCGCTGTTCG
>JBIKYW010000181.1:0-6310 GCA_044355055.1 Planctomycetota bacterium
CATGGCGATGTCGCTCGCGATGCGGACGAGGTCTTGAGGCGCGCACAGACGGTCGACGAGCCCGAGCGCGCGGGCTTCGCGCGGCGGATACAGCTTGCCGGAGAGGATCGCTGCGAGCGCGCTCGGCACTCCGACGCGTCGCGGCAGGCGTTGGCAGCCACCCCAGCCCGGCAAGATCCCAAGGCGCGTCTCGGGCAGGCCGATGCGCGAGCGCGGATGGTCCGCGAGCACGATCGCATCGCAGGCGAGGGAGAGCTCGAACGCTCCGCCGGGTACAGGCCCACCGACGGCGGCGATCTTGCGCATGCGCAGGTGCGCGAGACGCTCGAACAGGGACTGCCCGAAGCGAGCAAGCTCGGTGGCGAGCTCCGCGCTTGCGAGGCTGCGGATCGCGTCGATGTCGGCACCTGCCACGAAGTCGAGCGGCTCGCGGCCCGTGAGAACGAGCGCCGTGAGCTGCGTGTCGCGCTCGAGCTCAGCGAGGGCCAGCTCGAGGTCGCGCAGCAGCGGACGGTCGAACACCGCCGTGCGCCGATGCGGCGGCGCGAGGCGGAGAATCGCGAGTCCGCGCTCGGGCCGGTCCACGCGAACGCACGCGCCTGCCGGAGGCTCGTCTTCCGGTGCGGCCATGCGCTCGAGCACGCTCATCGCACGCGCTCCAGTACGACCGCCCCGCCCTGACCGCCGCCGATGCACAGCGTCGCGAGCCCGAGCTCGACGTCGCGCGCGATCATCTCGTGTGCGAGCGTGAGCACGATGCGCGCGCCGCTTGCACCGACGGGGTGTCCGAGCGCGATCGCGCCGCCGTTGACGTTGAGCCGAGCGGGGTCGAGCTCGCCGAGAGCGCGGCCGAGGCCGAGCTCGCTATTGGCGAACGCATCGCTCGCGAAGGCGCGCTGGCAGGCGAGCACTTGGTGCGCGAAGGCTTCGTTCAGCTCCACGACGCCGATGTCGGACACCGTGCACTTCGCCTCGCGCAGCGCGAGCGCGGTCGCGAACACGGGGCCGAGTCCCATGCGCGCGGGCGCAAGCCCCGCGTAGGCGAACGCGCGGATGCGCGCGAGCGGTTTGAGACCGAGGGTTCGCGCTCGTTCCTCACTCGCGACGAGCAGCGTGCAGGCTCCGTCGGTGACCTGCGACGAGTTCCCGACGGTCACGACGCCGTCGGGCTTCTCGAAGTAGGGCTTGAGACGCGCGGCAGCTTCGAGCGTCTGTCCTTCGCGGATGCCGTCGTCGGCGAGCAGGCTGTCGCGCGCTCCCGTCGGCAAGATCGCCGCGATCTCGCGCTCGAAGCGCCCTGCCTTGCGCGCGGCGGCTGCGCGCGTGTGGCTCTCGACGGCGTAGCGATCGCCTTCTTCGCGCGAGAGCCCGAACTCGCGCGCGAGGCGCTCGACCGCGCTGCCCATGATCAGCCCGCACGTGGGGTCGGTCAGGCCTTCGACCAGCGCGATGCGCGGCTTCAGGTGCCAAGGACGGAAGCGCGCGAGCGCCGCGAGACGCTGGCCGAGCGAGCGCGCGCGCGATAGGCGCTCGAACATGTCGGTCATGTCGCGCCCGAAGACGAGCGGATAGCCGCTCATCGACTCGACGCCGCCGGCGAGGAAGAGCTCGCCCCGCCCCGCGAGGATGCGCGTGGCTGCGGCGGTGATCGCTTCCATGCCGCTCGCGCAGTTGCGGCCGAGCGTGACCGCGGGAACGTGCTGCGGCACGCCGGCGCGCAGCGCGACCACGCGCGCGATGTTCACCTGATCGAAGGGTTGCCCGACGCAGCCGAGCAGCACTTCGTCGAGCATCCCCGCGTCGATACCGCTCTGCGCGAGCGTCTCGCGTGCGGCGACCGCGCCCACGCGCGCCGCATCGTCGCGCCTCAGCGCTCCGCCCGCCTTGCAGAAGGGCGTGCGTCGGCCGCTCGCGATGACGATGCTGCGGTTCATGACTTCGGCCGGCGGTCGAGGAAGCGCTTCTCCTTCATCGCGCTCTCCATGCCGAGGTGCTCGAGCATTTCGTGCAGCGAGAGCACGGTCACCTTGTTCGGGGCGACTTCCGTCGCGTTCGCGAGGTCGCGCTCGACGCGCGCCACGAGTTCCGCCACATCGGTGCCGATGCGCGGTGCGAGGCGTACTTCGAGCTGGTCGAGCTCGAGCGGATCGTCGTTGCGCTTGTAGATCACGACCTGCCACTCTTCGACATCGCGCATCGACGCGAGCACCGAGCCCATGACCGAGAGGTCGACCAAGGTGCCCTTGATCTTGGTGAGCGAGAGCGAGTGCTGCTCGCTGACGCGGCGCAGCTCGGCGCCGATGCGCGGCAAGGTGCGGCCGCAGGTCGGGCACGGCTTCCAAGAGATCCCACCGACGCACAGGTCGCCCGTGCGGTAGCGCAGCACGCAGGTGCCGTGGCCGAGGATTCCGGTGTAGACGAGCTCGCCGTCGCTCTCTTCGGGAAGGACCGCGCCGGTCTTGGGATCGATCACCTCGAACACGCCGAGGTCGGGGTGCAGGTGGTATCCGGTCGAGCGGTTGTCCGCGCTCGGGCACTCCGCCCACGCCATGCGCGCCTCGGTGAAGCCGTAGGTGCCGACGATGCGCACCTCGCCCGCGCCGCCCTTGCGCAGACACTCGACCATCTTGTCTTTGAGGCCGGGCGGCACTTTTTCCGCGCCGAGGATCACCGTGCGCACGTTCGCGAAGCTCGTGCCGAGCTCGTTGCCGCGCCGGAGCACGTGGTAGGTGAAGCCCGGGGTGCCGACGATGACGGTGGGGTTGAGGCGATCGAAGAGCCGCAGCGAGCCGTCGGTGCCCATCACCTTGCCGCCGCCGGAGGGGACGACGAGGGCGCCGGTCTCGAAGCCGCCGAGGGTCACGGCCCAGAACGCGAGGTGCGGTGCGAAGGGGAACAGGTTGACGATGCGATCGCGCGCCGGATCGAGGCCCGCGATGTCGAACATGCGCGCGATGCCCTGCTGGAGCACCTGTAGGTCGAAGGGCGTGTAGGCGAAGCCCACGGGCTCGCTGGAACGGCCCGTGGTGAAGGTGAGGAAGTTGGGCGTGTAGCGGAAGCGCACGGCCTCGCGCGCGCGGGAGCCGCCGAGCACGAGCGCGAGCTTGCGCAGGAACGGCCAGTGGGCGCGGATGCGATCCGGCGAGGGGCGCAGCACGAAGTCGTAGCGCGTCTCGGGCGTCGACTGCGCGCGCAGGAGGTCCTGCTTGGTGGTGAACGGGAGTCGCGCGAGGTCGGCGACGCGCTCGATCGACTCAGGGCGCACACCGGCCTCGTCGAACACGCGGCGATAGTGCGCGGAGAAGGGGTAGAGCTCCTCGCGCACGAAGCGCGTGAGAGCGGCGTCTTGCACGGCCTGCAGGCCGCTCTTTGGGAGGCGGGCGAGCGTGGCCCAGTCGCGCGGGGTGCCCATGGAAGAGAGGCTGAGGCGCAATCCCTCGGATCTCAAGCGCCGACCACGCCGATCCTGCGAGTTCTTGGGCCATCTGTGGGAACTCGGACGCCCGGGCGGTCGCATCGACATCGCTGCTGCGCCCGGCGGCGCGAATACCGGCGCGGCGGGGCAGGGCGTGCGGAGATGCGGGACGAGGGGTTGGCGTCGGTCGGGAAGGAGAGGACCGTCTTCAGGGGTGCGCGGGAGTCGAAGGCTCGCTGCGGCGCTGCGCGCGGAATCGTATCAGGGGGCTCGAGACGCGGACCGTCGCTGTCGGAGGGCGAGTCGATCGGCGCCAACCTGTGAATCCCGCGACTCGGCACGGTGGGACTCTCTCGCCCTGTTGCGTCGGCGCCCACGGCGCGCGAATCCGCGCATTTTTCTGTTTTCCGCGCGACCTTCGAGCGCGCCGCGCGAGGGACAGCGGGGCTGCTTGGGAAGAGCGCTCCGCGTCGCACGGGCCGGTCGCCCGCGGACGACTCGCTTCTCAGGAACCTTCCGACCCCCAACTCCTTGCCATGTCCCTACGATTCACGCACGCACGACGCACGCTCACGCCGAGCGTCCTCGCTCTGACGGCGCTGACCTCCACCGCACTCGGTGCGCTCTCGGCCTCGCCGCTGGCGTTCTTGCCCCTTCCGCCGCAGGGCAGTCCGTGTGGAGCCCTCGGCGTCCCGCCGTGCATTCCCGTCGGCGACTGCGTCGCCTACAGCTTCTGTCGCCCCGCGCTTCCTCCCGGCCAAGAGTGGGTCGGTACCCACGGCGATCCGGTGGGTTTCGAGGACGATGTCCTCTGCGACGACTTCCTCGGTTCGGCAGGTGGCAGCGGCGACGTCGCGACGATCGTGGTCTGCAACCACGGAGATCGCCTCGTCACCTACCCGGCGCACGAGCGGCTCGACGGACCGGGTGAGCAGGGCTCGCCGGAGATCTTCGTTCGCTGGACCTCGATCTACACGGCCTCGGTCACCGTCACCCAAAGTCAGTCGAGCAGCGTCGGCGTGACCTCGACGGCCGGTGTCGGCGCCGGCAGTTCGACGTCGACGAGTGTCGGCACGACTCGCACGACGCTGCGCTACGCGTGGCACACCTCCAGCACGGTGGAGGTCCTGCCGTGCTGAGCCTTCACTCCCAACGCAACAAATGGCTGTTCTGCGCCGCGGCCCTGCTCGCCGTGGGTGGTGGCGCGTGGCTGATCTCGGATCGCGAAGAATCCGCGGTCGATGTCGCACCGCCCGAGGGGGGCGAGGTCGAGTCCCCGTCCGAATCACCGGCGGAACCGGGCGAGCGGAGCGAGCTCGAGACCGGCGCTCCCGCACCGAGCGAGGCGGCGTCGGCTCGCTCGACCGCGAGCACGACTCCCGCCGCGCGCGGGCGAATCGTCGGGCGCGTCTTCGATGCGCACGGCGCGCCGCTTCCCGCGGCATCCGTGCTCGCGGCCTCCCCCGGCGCAGACCTCTTCACAGCGAGCTTCGCCACGGCGAGCGATCGCGACGGTTGGTACGAGCTGCGGGACGTCGCCGTCGGCCGCTACGAGCTCGGCGTGCGGCCCGCGGGCGTACCGCTCGGCTCGACGGTGCTCGAAGTCGTCGAAGTTCGCCCGGGCGAGACCGCGGTCGCGGACCTCGCCCTGCGCGGTGCCCGCACCGTGCGCGGGAGCTTCGAGTTCGCCTCCGAGTGGGAGGAGATGGACATGTCGCTCGTGCGCATCGTTCTGTGGCGCAAGGGCGAGTGGGGGAGTGCGGTCGCCCGCGGCTTCGCGTTCACGTCGCACTCCGAGCCCTGGCGCTCGGGCGGCTTCCGCTTCGAGGGCCTCGAGCCGGGCGTCTACTCCCTCGAAGCCTGGCCCTACGTCGAGGAGGCCGAGGTCTGGCGCTGCGAGGTCGACGTCACGCTCTCGGACGTCGCGCTCCCGTGTCGAGCACTCGGGAGCGACGGTGTGTGGCGCGAGCGCCCTTGCGTCGAGGCTCCGCGCACCGCGTGGGAGCGCGACAGCGACGGCGGATGAGCGCCCACCGAAGCTCGCGGCGGCGCCCGCGTGGTTCGCAGGGAACTTACGACGGGTCCGAGTCGCGCGGATCGCGCAGGCGACCGCGGAAGCGCTCGAGCTTGGCGATCGCGTCGTCGTCGAGCTTTTCGACCTCGCCCAACGGGTTGTCGCTGGGGCGGCGGGCCCCGCTCGCGTCGTCGGAGGGTTCCTTCGGCGACGCGGACGTGGGCTCGGTCTCGCTCTCGGTGAAGGTCGCGGGGCGGGGACCATAGCCCCGCGGGAAGCCGCCGAACGTGTTCTCACGCATCTGCTGCTGGGCGCGTCGCATGCGCACGGCCCACAGCTCGCGCGAGCCCGCGAGCCAGACGAACAGTCCGACCGCCGCGAACGACCATTGCTTCGAAGTGAACCCGAGCACGATCAGGCCGACCGCGAACAGCTTGCCCAACCCCGCCGCGATCCGCGTCGCCGTGAGCCAGTCCGTGAAGGCGCCGCACAGCGCGCGGAACACGCGTCCGCCGTCCATCGGGAACGCGGGCAGGAGGTTCGAGAACCCCATGAAGAGGTTGATCAGAATGAAGTTGGCCAAGAGGCCCGCGGCCGTCGCGGTCGCGTTGGGCGCGATGTCGCTCATGCTGGCGACGCCGCTCATCAGCATCAGCGGCAGCGCCATCGCGGCCAAGAGGAAGTTGACCGCCGGACCGGCGAGCGCGACGAGGATCTCGACCTTGGGGTTCTCGGGGATCTCGCGCATGCGCGCCATGCCGCCCAAGAACCACAGGGTGATGTCGAGCACCTCGATCTTGAAGGCGCGCGCCGCCAGCGTGTGGCCGAGCTCGTGCAGCGCGACCAGCGTGAAGATGATCAGCAGGTTGATCACCGCGGCG
>JBIKYW010000182.1:0-6307 GCA_044355055.1 Planctomycetota bacterium
GATCGACGCTGACGAGCGTGCGACGCGTGCTCGCATCGAGCCCGTCGACGGAGATGTGGGCCTGTTCGGCGAGGTCGCGCAGCACGTCGTGCAAGAGCGCGTTGTCGGCGTGGATCGTGCAGAAACGCTCGCCCTCGCGCTCCGACACGGTGAGCTCGTGGCGTACCGCGGGGTTTTGAGGCGCGAGCAGCAGCAGCGCAGCGACAACGTGCTTCATCGCGTCGCCTCCCGCGGCTTCTCGAGAGAATCCGCCTCGATGCGGTAGCTGTCGGCGATCAGGAAGCCCGCTTGAGCTTCCAGCTCTTCGCGTGCGGGCGGCTCGATGCGGTCGATCACCGCCAGCAGTCCGTAGAGCATTCGCCGCGCGCGGGCGTGCTCACCTTGTGCGATGCGCTCGCGCGCGAGTTCCAGCGTGCGGTAACCCTCGGGGAGAGCGCCGAACGCCGGCTGGCTCGCCTTGGCGGCCGCAGCGCTGCGCTGGCTCGATTCCTCGCGCAGATCGGCGCTCGCCTCGCGCACATCGTGGGCGACGTCGAGCACGAGGTCGCGCGTGGCGCTCACCGAGTTCCATGCGAACAGCATCAGCGCGACGTTGGCCGCGATCAGCGCACCGAACAGTCCGGCGGCGAGCGGCGTCATCGAGAAGCGATTTCCAGCGGGCGCGAGCACGAGTTGAGGCGTGCCGGGGGCTGCGGAGGCGGCGACGGCGGGCACTTCGGCCTTGGGGGCGTCGACCTGAGCGAGCGTCGAAGGGGCGCTGTCCTTGGCTGCAGGCGCGCTGGCGGGCAGAGCGGGCTTCGGGGCGCTCTGCGACAGTTCGACGAAGTTGAAGAGGTCCTCGTCCGTCTCCTGCGGAGGCGTGCCGGAAGCGAGCAGCTCGTGCAGCTTTCCGGGATTCGTACCGAGCGGTTCGGGGACCATGACCCCGGCGAGTTCGGCCACGGAGCTTTTTTCCTTGAAGCTCGGACCGACCCACCCGGCAGGTTCTTCCTGTTTCGGGGAAGCGGCTCCGACGCCGCGGACCCTCAGGAGGGCCGCGTCGGTCCGAGGCCGAGGGCGCGCAGCTTTTGGTGCAGCGTCGCCCGGTGAAGGCCCAAGACGGCTGCGGCACGGCTGCGGTTTCCGCCCTGTTCCTCCAAGACGCGTCGGATCAGCGCTGCTTCGACCTCGCGCAGCGAGCGCGACGTCAGGCAGAACTCCGCCCCCTGCGTCACGGACGCCGCAGCGCCGATCGGGAGGTGGTGTTCCTCGAGCGTGTCCGAGTCGCAGACGAGCGCCGCACGGGCGATGGCGAGCTCGAGCTCCCGCTCGTTGCCGGGCCAGTCCTGCGCCATCAGGCGCGCTCGTGCGGCGGCGCTGAAGCGCAGGCGGGGCGCCTCGCGTGAAAGCACGGTCGTCGCGAGCTCCCAGAGCTCGTCGCGGCGCTCCCGCAGCGGCGGAATCGTGAGGCTCAGGCCATTGAGGCGGTAGAGCAGGTCTTCGCGCAGCCTGCGCGCCTCGGGCAGCTTGTCGGCGGCGATCGGCAGGGTCGCGAGAACGCGTGCGTGGCCCATGCCCGTCGCTCGCTCACCGCTCAGCGCTGCGGCGAGCGCAGCCTGCTGGGTCCTCTCCGCGAGCTCGATGCGCTCGATGAGCACAGTGCCCGCTTCGGCCGCGCGCAGGGCGACAACGAGGTCGACGTCGCGCTCGCGGACGCAGTCGACGTGCTGGAAGGGCTCCCCCGCGCGCGGAGAGAGCACGTGGATCGTGCGCGCGAGCTCCAGCGCGGGCGTGCCCGGCGGCGCGACGACGAGCACGCAGGAACTTGCCGACGCTGCAGCGCGCGCAGCGTTCGTGCGCAGTTCTTTCCACGTGCTGCCCGACGGTGCACTCATGTCGACCGCCCGCATTGAATAAGGAGTGGCGCGCGAGCCCGCGGCGAATTCCCCCGGAATTTTCGCGAGAGGACTTCAGGGATCGCAGGTGCCTCCGAGAACCGGGCGTGCTCATCGCCGGATCGGACCGGGCGGGCACGGACCAGACAGCGACAACCCCAACCCCAAGCACAGGAACTTCTCATGGGCCTCCGAGTCAACACGAACATCGCCTCGATGAACGCTCAGCGCAACCTCGGCTCCGTCAGCACGCGTCTGATGGGCAACTTCAAGCGCCTCTCGAGCGGTCTGCGGATCTCCACCGCGTCGGACGACGCCGCCGGTCTCGGCATCAGCGAGCGCATGCGCTCGCAGATCCGCAGCTACGGCGCGGCGCAGCGCAACGCGCAGGACGGCATCTCGCTCGTCCAGACGGCGGAAGGCGCGCTCAACGAAGTCAACAGCATCCTGAACCGCATGCGCGAGCTGTCGATCCAAGCCTCGAACGGCACGCTCTCCAACGCGGACCGCGCGACGCTCGACACGGAATATCAGGAGCTGATCAGCGAGATCGGCCGCATCGCGAGCACCTCGACCTTCAACGGCGTGCAGCTGATCGACGGCAGCACGACCGCGCTCGACCTGCAGGCCGGCATCAACTCGGCCGAAGTCATCACGGTCTCGCTGCAGGACTCGACCGCGACGGCGCTCGGGCTCGCGGGCCTCTCGGTCGCGACCGCCTCGGGCGCCTCCTCCGCGCTCTCCGTGATCGACGCCGCCGTCGACTTGGTCACGACCGCGCGCGGTGCGCTCGGCTCGGCCCAAAACCGCCTGCAGTCCGCGATCTCCTCGATCGCGAACGCCTCCGAAAACCTCGCCGCAGCCGAGTCGCGCATCCGCGACGTCGACGTCGCGACCGAGACCGCGGACCTCACCCGCAACACGATCATGCAGCAAGCCGCCGTCGCCATGCTCGCGCAGGCCAACGTGCAGCCGCAGCTCGCGCTCAGCCTCCTCCAGGGCGGTTGATGCCAAGGAATCCGGCCTCCTGTGCCGGTCGCTGTTGGGGAGGGCCTCGTTGGCCCTCCCCGTCCCCCCAACGCTCTTTTCTCGACAAAAACCGACCGTTCGCCCTCCGCACGCGCTCCGCGCGATCGACGGAGTCGCGAGCTCGCCCGCGCGGCCCCGCCGTGGCGCGCGCCCTGTGCAGCTCTCGAGCAGAGCGCGCGCGGCGCAGCCCGCCGAGCGCGCTCCGGCTGCAGCCCGCTGGTTCGACGGTTCGCTCTTCGCACTCCTCTGCGGTGTGTCCTGCCGCGGAGGTGATTCCCCAACCTCAGCTACACAAGGAAATTGCAATGGGACTTCGTGTCAATACCAACATCGCGGCGATGACGGCCCAGCGAAACCTCGCGGGTGTCAGTCAGCGCCTCTCCGGAAACTTCGGGCGCCTCTCGAGCGGCATGCGCATCTCCACGGCCGCCGATGACGCGGCCGGCCTCGGCATCTCCGAGCGCATGCGCGCTCAGGTGCGCTCGCTCAACGTCGCGAGCCGCAACGCTCAAGACGGCGTTTCGCTGGCGCAGACCGCCGAAGGCGCGCTGCAGGAAGTCAACAACAACCTGACCCGCATGCGCGAGCTGGCCATTCAGGCCTCGAACGGCACGCTCACCTCGCAGGACCGCGCCACGCTCGACACCGAGTTTCAGGCGCTGATCACCGAGATCGACCGCGTCTCGGGCCAGACCACGTTCAACGGCGTCAACCTGCTCGATGGTACGACGACCTCGCTCAGCGTTCAGGTCGGCAACAACTCGGGCGAGGCGATCGCCGTGAGCCTCGCGGACATGACCGCGACGGCGCTCAGCATCGGCGGTGAGTCCGTCTCCACGGCCGCCGGCGCTGCCACGGCTCTGGCCGCCATCGACACCGCGATCGACAACGTCACGACGACGCGTGGCGCGCTCGGCGCGGCGCAGAACCGCCTCACCAGCGCGATCTCGTCGATCCTGAACACGCGCGAGAACCTCTCGGCCGCCGAGAGCCGCATCCGCGACGTCGACGTCGCGATCGAGACCGCGGACCTCACGCGCAACTCGATCTTGCAGCAGGCCGCCGTCTCGGTGCTGGCTCAGGCCAACACCCAGCCGCAGCTCGCCCTCTCGCTGCTCCAAGGCTGAGCCTCGCGGCGCACGCCGCGAAGCCGACTGCGCGCAGGCGGCGCGACCCGCGAGGGTCCACGCCTCCGCGCTCCAACGAAAACACCCGAGTGCCGGTCACCGCCGGCCCCCGTGCGATGGCGACGCGTTCGCCGGAAGCGGGGGAGACGCAGCGGCGGTGGAAGCGAGGAGCAGGGCTCGGGTGCGGACTTGCCAACGCGTCACAACCCTCTTTCCAACAGGAATCGCAACACCATGGGACTTCGTGTCAACACCAACGTCGCTGCTCTCACGAGCCAGCGCAACCTCGGGGCCGTCACCGGCCGTCTCCAGGGCAACTTCGCCCGTCTGTCGTCGGGCATGCGCATCGCGACTGCCGCGGACGACGCCGCCGGCCTCGGCATCAGCGAGCGCATGCGCGCTCAGGTCCGCTCCTTCACGGTCGCGAGCCGCAACGCCCAAGACGGCGTTTCGCTCGTGCAGACCGCCGAAGGTGCGCTCCAGGAAGTCAGCAACAACCTGACCCGTATGCGTGAACTCGCCGTGCAGGCCTCCAACGGCACGCTGACCACGCAGGACCGCTCCACGCTCGATACCGAGTTCCAGGCGCTGGTCACGGAAATCGATCGCGTCTCGAGCCAGACCACGTTCAACGGCGTGAATCTGCTCGACGGCACGACGACGAGCCTGTCGGTTCAGGTCGGCACGGACGCGGGCGAGACGATCTCGCTCGGCCTCGCCGACACGACCTCGACGGGTCTGTCGATCGGCAGCGTCTCGGTGACGAGCGCGGCCAACGCCTCGACGGCGCTCTCGGCCATCGACTCGGCGATCGACAGCGTCACGACGGCTCGCGGCACGCTCGGCGCGTCGCAGAACCGCCTGACGAGCGCGATCTCGTCGATCCTCAACACGCGCGAGAACCTCTCGGCCGCCGAGAGCCGCATCCGCGACGTCGACGTCGCGATCGAGACCGCGGACCTCACGCGCAACTCGATCCTGCAGCAGGCCGCGGTCAGCGTCCTCTCGCAGGCCAACGTGCAGCCGCAGCTCGCGCTGTCGCTGCTCGGCTGATCCCTGACAAGTAAGGCGGGCTCCCGTGCTTCTCACTCCCCCCCGGCGGGGGCCCGCTCAGCCCGAAACCCTGGCTATTCGTAGCTGAGGGGGTCAGGGTGGAAGGCTACCGAGCTCCGCTCCGCGCTTGCGCGGGGCGGGGCTCGCAGCTTTTTCCAGCGCCATCGCGAGCGCGGGCGGCCAAAACCGGATTCTCTGTCGAGCGTTCGCGGGGTCATCCGAAGGAGCGTGTGCCGCGAGGAGTCCCGCGCGGCGCGCGAGCGCAGCGAGCGGGACGACGAGCAGCACCGCGTCACGGTTTCGCGCTTCGCCCCGAAGGGTGGGGAGGGGGTGGAGCCGCGGCGAGGTCCACGACGCTCACCGCGTCCCGACTGCGTAGCTCTGTCCCTCGTCCCTCCGCCGTGCCAGCGGTCGGGTGAGCATTCCCAAGGACCGAAGCTCCGCTTGCGGGATCTGCGGCGCAGCGCCTCCTCATCACCACGGACCGCCAGCCTCAAGGAAACCACGCACATGGGTCTTCGCGTCAACACCAACGTCGCGGCGCTCACGAGTCAGCGCAATCTCGGCGCCGTCTCCAGCCGCTTGCAGGGCAACTTCGCCCGTCTCTCCTCCGGTCTGCGCATCGCAACCGCTGCGGACGACGCAGCGGGCCTCGGGATTTCCGAGCGCATGCGCGGTCAAATCCGTAGCCTGACCGTCGCGAGCCGCAACGCGCAGGACGGCGTCTCGATGGCTCAGACGGCCGAAGGTGCGCTGCAGGAAGTCAGCAACAACCTGACGCGCATGCGCGAGCTCGCCGTGCAGGCCTCCAACGGCACACTCACGACCGCGGACCGCAGCACGCTGGACACCGAGTTCCAGGCGCTCGTCACCGAGGTAAACCGCGTCGCGAGCCAGACGACGTTCAACGGCGTCAATCTCCTCGACGGCTCGACCACGAGCCTCAACATTCAGGTCGGCCGTGACTCGGGCGAGACGATCGCGCTGAGCCTTTCCGACACGACGTCGACGGGTCTCTCGATCGGCTCGCTCAGCGTCTCGAGCTCGGCCAACGCCTCGACGGCGCTCGCGGCAATCGACACCGCCATCGACACGGTTACGACCACGCGCGGCACCCTCGGCGCGCAGATGAACCGCCTGACCAGCGCGATCTCCTCGATCCTCAACACGCGCGACAACCTCTCGGCCGCCGAGAGCCGCATCCGCGACGTCGACGTGGCGACC
>JBIKYW010000048.1:0-11565 GCA_044355055.1 Planctomycetota bacterium
GTTCGGCAGGCCCGCCGTCAGCGCGCCGAGATCGATCGGCAAGTCTGCAAAGCTGCCCGCCAAGGTCGCAGCTCCGCGCAGGGACTTGTAGAAGCTCGCGATCATCGTCGGCCAATCCATCGAGCCCGACATCGTGACGCCCTCGGGCAGGGGCTCCGCACCAAGGTTGGCGCTGGCTGCATCCGCGCCCTCGCCGAGCACTCGCTTGATCTCGCGCTTCGCGAAGAGCGCGGTGGTCGTGAGGATCGCGCGCGAACCCGCGATCGCAATCGTTGGCGAGATCTCGAAGGGAAGCGCGCTCGACTCCGCTTGCTCGAGCTCGAACGTCCACATCGGCATCTCGCGATAGCGCGCCGTCCGCAGCTGCATGCGGCCGTCGGTGTTCTTGGCGAAGGACTGAGCAAGTCCCTGCATCCCGCGCTCGAATGCTGCGGGGTCCTTGAGGTCGACCACGGCTACAGCGTTGGGTAGCCCGATCGAAGCGATCGGCATCACGAAGAGCGAGAGGTTGCCTTCGATGCTGCCGAAGACATCGCGACTCAGGCTGAAGCCGAGCTCTTGTTCGAGGGCGGCGAGACGCGCCGCTCCTTCGCCTTCCAAACCGACGAGCGCACGCAACTGCTGCTCGAGCACGTTGGCGTCCACGCGCGCCACCATCGATCCAGCCGCGTCCTTCGGCACGAGCGCCCATGCCTTTGGATCCGGCGCGGCTGCTCCGAGTGCTCTCCACCAACTCGACGTTGTCGACGCAGGTCGCACCATGTCCGTGTGGAAGCGCTCTCCCACCAAGTTCATCGAGAAGACGGTCGGAGTTGGCGTGGAGAACTGCGGCTCGCTCGAGGTCGCGACGCCAAGATCGATGGCGCTCGAGACGAGCTCGGCCATCCAGTCCGTGTCGACGGCGCCACGAATCACCGTGACGCCTTGGGTTGTCGCGAGCTTCGAGAGCTCCGGCCAACCGTCGTGCGATGCGAAGTGACTTGCGGCTCCTTCGCACCGACGAGCGACATCCTCCGCGTGAGCGGCGCCGAGCCCGACGACAACGCGACGGCCTTCGCGCCACATCCATGCCGACGTCGAATCGAGCTTCTTGGCTGCAAACACACGCAGGTCACCGAGCCGACCTGCAAGCGCGAACGGCTTGGGCTCCCCCACCGATTCGGCACCCATGCTGTCGAGCAGCATCTGTGCCGAGTTGGCTGCTGTGGGCTCGTCGATGAAGTCGGCGACGAGCAAGAGCGTGCGTCGACGCTCGCTCTCGTTCTCCAGCCAACTTTCGACGTCGAGTTCGGCGCCGATGTCTTGGGCCGAGCCCTGTCCCCCAATCTCTGCGTCGGAACCGAGGCTGCGTGCGAGCCATCTTCCGTCGTGGGTAAGTACGTAGGGGCGCTGCCACGGATCGAGCCGCAGCGCCTCCGGAAGCTCCACCTCCCCAAGCTCGGCGTGTCCTTCGAGCGCCTCTTCGATGTCGAGCGCCTCGAGCTGCGCTTCGCGGACCTGCTTCAGCTCTCGTTCTAGCTCCCCTGCTTCGCTCTCGTGCGTCGCGTACGACAGCGAGACGCGCGTGGCACGCCGAGCGAGATCCACGAGCGTGGAGTCGTCATCGGGAAGCGTGAAACCGAGGCTCGAGAGCGCGGCAGACAAGCTCGCGCTCATGTCGACGTTCAACTGTGAGCTCAAGCCCGAGAATGCACGCTGTGCTTGCTCGTCTTGTACAAGCCTCATCGCCGGCGCCTGTGGATAGGCGTCGAGCATTCGGCCCATGTCGGGCACTTCGATGAGCAAGTGCGGGGCGCGCGGGTGCAGCGCGAGCGGCTCCGATGTCGGGAGGCCTTGAGCCAGCAACAGGATCGACGCGGAAAACATGTCGAAAGCCCGAGGGAGCGCTCGTGCTGAGATGTGGCTTCGCGCTGCGAAGCTCAGATGCCTGCGAACTTGCGCAGCTCGCCTTCGTTTTTACGCAGCGCGTCTTCGAGGCCCTTGATGGAAGCCTTGAGATCCTTGCCGTTCTTGAAGGCGTCCTTGAACGCTTGGTGCGCCTGCACGACCGGCGTGCACTTGCCGTCGAGCATGAACGCGACCACGAGGCCTGACTGGTTGATCAGCTTCGCGGACTTCGAGACGTCCTCCAACGTGAGCCCGAAGGCCAAGATCGAGTCGAGGGGATCGATGCCACCCATGTTCGCGATGTTGTCGATGGACCACTTGCGCATCCACAGCGGGTCGCCGCCGGCCTTCACCAGCGAGTCGATGATGTAGCGCTCGGCATAGGCGCATGCGCCGTAGCGCAGCCACTGCGGAACCTGCTTCTCGGCCCACCAGTCCTTGTCCGGCGCCGCAAGCTGCTTTTGGGCCGCAAACGCGGTGAGCGTCTTCGGACTCGGGTCCATCGCCTCGATGAGGGATTGCGCGGCCGCGTGACGAACAAAAGTCGGACCGAAGGAGTTGTCTTTTTGGTTCGAGGCATCCCAGTAACCAAAGCCCGCACTGGTCATCCCAGCCTGGAAAGGTTCGGTCCAGATCTCCGCGATGCTTGCACCGTGGAGCGACGAGAAACCGCGGAGCTCCGTTTGGCGCTGGCCTGCGAACTCGCCGTACTGGGCTCCGCTACGCAGAACGAGCACAGGAACCGCTGCGGGCGGGGTCTTTCCAAACACTCGGTTCACTTCGCGGAAGCTGCGCTCGATTTCGTCTCGCACGCTCATTGCGAGTGAACGATCGCACGTGGTGTAGAGCACGAAGTGATCCGTAGGGATCTTCCACCACTTGTCCAGATCGGCGTGGAACTTGTTGGCGTCGACCTCCGACAACCATGCGTCGTCGCACTTCCAAAGCCCCTTCTCGATGTTGGGCGCTTCCGCGGGCGCGACCCAGGTGAAGTCCTGCTTGACCCAGCCTTCGGCGAGCTTCTTTTGCTCCTCCGCGTTGATCCAGCGGCCATCGTCCGTTTTTGTCAGGCCTTTTTGCAGATAGGGAAGGTCTGCCGGGTCAACGAGCTCGCCCTTGTAGACGACCTTGCCTGTCTTCTTGGCTTCGTCTTCGAGCTTCTTCTTCTTGTATTCCTCGACCTTCTTCTCGCTGGCGAACCACTTGCCTTCGTATTCGACCTCGCCGAGAAGCTCGTGGGCGCGACGATCCGAGTCGTCGAGCTTCACGATCTTGCGGAGCACGTTGCGCCCATCTTTCTCCATGCCATTGGCACCGCACCACTCGTAGAGCTTCCAAAGCTTGTCGACGCTCCCCTCCGCCGCTGCGAGTCGCTTGTCGTACTCCGCCTTTCGATCGTCCTGAACCACCCCGGCAGTGTCCGACTCAGGGGCAGCGGAGATCTGGAAAGGAGCTTGTGCGAGCAGGAGGTACAGGGCGGCGTCGAGGAAGGCCATGGGGCTGGTTGCGGGGCTGCTGGGTCGAGGGACGGGACGCGAGGTTCGGGGGGCAAGGCTAGCAGGGGGCCGAGGTTCGGGCCCGATGTGGCCCTGGGCCGGTCCTTTTGTGGGCCCCCGCCCTACCCCTATACTCCGGTGGGGAGCTAGCCTCAGCCGATAGGCGGGGTCACCTTCGTCGCGCATCGATCGCGCCTGGGTCCCCGCCACTTCAAGAACCACGTCCCACGATGGCCACACCCGCTCACAAGTCCGCTACCTCCGTGACCCTCGCGCCCGTCGCCGAGAAGTCCGGTTTCGCCGTGTTGGTTTCGAAGTACTGGATCCACGGTCTGATCGCGTTCCTCGCGATCGCCGGATGGGTGGTGCTGCGCTTCCAGCAGTCGCAAGCTCAGGCCCAGGGCCGCACGGAAAGCTGGGACAAGGTCGGAGCGCGTTCTTCGCCGGAGAGTGTCACGAAGCGCATTCCCTCGGCGGAATCCGCGGTTTTTGCCGAGTTGGCGACCGAGCTCAAGGGCTCGGACGCGGGCCCTTGGACGCGCTGGCTCCAGGCAAACTCCCTCTTGAACCAGCGCAAGTTCAAGGAGGCTGAGGAGGCCCTCAACCAGCTCAAGCAGGAGTATCCGGCCCACCCTCTGGTCGCACAGACCTGGAGCGTGGGTGGGGATTCCAGCAGCCTCGCCGACGCCTGGATCAAGGGCCTCGCCGCACGCGCTGCATGGGAGTCGAGCCACGCCGACCTGTTCGCCAATCCGGCTCCGGCTGCGGGCTCTCCGCGTTTCATGATCCGGACGAGCCTCGGGGACATCGAGGTGACGCTCTATGCCGACAAGGCGGCACAGCATGCCGCAGCGTTCGGGGAGCAGGCGGCAAATGGATACTACAAGGACACCAAGTTCTATCGACTTGACTCGGAATTGGGTGTGGACGCGGGCGATCCGAATTCCCGCGGCGACGATGTCGCGACCTGGGGACAGGGCGGTGCCGACAAGGCTCTGCCCTACTCGGATTCCGGCCTGTATCACTTCGAAGGATGCCTGAGCGCGGCCGTTGGCTCGTCGGGCCGCGAAAGCCTGACCAGCCGCTTCACGATCTTGACCAAGGATCGGCACGACCTCGACGGTCAGCGCGTGGTGTTCGGAGTTGTGACCGCCGGCATGGACATCGTACGACAGCTTGCTTCCGCCGCGCAGTCGTCGGACGGCTCGGGGCGGCCTGAGGCCCCCATCGCGATCACCTCCGTCGACAAGCTCTAGCTCGGTCACGAAAAGACGAGAGGGGGCGGCCCGGGTTGATGGGCCGCCCCCTCTTCTTTTCCGCACTGCCTGGCATCAGCGCGGCTTACTGGAGCTTCGCTTGGGGAGCGAGTCGATCGATCAAGCGGTTCAGCTGTTCCTTGTCGAAGAACTGAACGCGAATCTGGCCGGTGTAGTCCGGATCGACGGACAACGTCACTTTGGTAGCGAGCGCGTCGCCGAGGCGGCGCTCGATCTGCGCGATCCAGGGTGCCGCCGGGACAACGTCGGTTGCGTCACCCTCCGTGGGCTTTTCTTTTTGAACCTGGTCGCGGACGAGACGCTCGACGTCGCGCACGGAAAGATCCTTGCGCACGCATTGCTCCATCAAGGCCTCAATCTGCTCGGGCTTGGACAGGCCGAGCAGGGCGCGAGCATGGCCCATGCTCAGTAGGCCTTTGCCGACTGCTTGCTGGACCTTCTCCGGTAGTTCGAGAAGTCGGAGGTGGTTGGCCACAGTGGCTCGCTTGAGACCGACCTTGACCGACACCGCTTCCTGGGTGATGCCCAGCCCCTCCATCAGGGCCTTGAAGCCGCGGGCGCGCTCCATCGGGTCCAGATCTCGCCGCTGAACGTTCTCGACGAGTGCGAGCTCCAACATCTCGTTGTCGCTCACAACCTCCCGTTGGACGGCAGGGATCTTCTCGAGACCCGCCAACCGCGCTGCACGCCAGCGCCGCTCGCCGGAAACAATCTGATATCTTTCCCCTATCTTCCTAACAACGATCGGTTGAAGGACTCCGTGGTTGGTGATGCTGTCTCGGAGCTCCTCAAGACCGCCGGGATCCATCGTGGTCCGGGGTTGAAACGGATTCGGATCGATCTGGGCCAACGCCAGTTCCTGGCTGGCCGGCTCTTCCACCCGTCCGCCTAGCAGCGATCCCAGTCCTTTGCCCAAACGACGTTCCATCTTCGCTCCTCTTTGTTCCACGTGGAACAGTACGTGACCTTCGGAGGCTCAATCTATCGTGTGCGAGCCCACTGCCAACACAACTTTTGGATGCGAAGCCCCCCGCGGAGCACATGCTCCGTTGCTATACAGACTTACGCAGCATCGCAAGGTCGCGCATGAAGTTGGAAAAAGCTCGCTCGTGTCTACCCGCATGGATGCTCGAGGCGCTGATGGGACTGCTCGGCGGGCTGTGGGCCACGCCGCCGCTCACCCTGCTGGGTGCTGTCGTCGCGCTGGAGGCCAGCCATCGTTGGGCGTGGTGGCGAGCGCGCTTGGCCACTCGGTCCCGAGTGTGTCTCGACACCGTTACATGTGCCCTCCCTGCCGTGGCTGCGCTGTTGTCGGGGGGTGGCGTTCAGGCAACCCGCCATGTCTTGCCCTGCGTGACTGCGCTCGCGGCGATCCAACTGGGAATGAGCCGCGCCGCGGCACTTCTCATGTTTGCTTGCTTCTTCTGGCTCCTGCCAAGCGCCATGATCTGAGCGGGAAGATTCGGCCCTGTGCCAATCCCGGCTGATCGGACCTGCCACCATGAAGTACGGAGTGCTCGGGGACATTCATGGCAACCTCTCCGCGCTCACCGTCGCCGTGCAAGAGCTTCAACGCCGAGGGGCCACGAGCTTCTTGAGCGTGGGAGATGTTGTGGGATACGGGGCCGCCCCGCGCGAGTGCATCGAGCTGCTACGAAGCCTCGGAGCGCTGGTAGTGCTAGGTAATCACGACAGCGCAGCGATCGATCAGCTGGACATCACCTACTTCAACCCGTACGCGCGTGAAGCCGTGCTCTGGACTCGTGGCCAGCTGCTGGAACAAGACAGAGACTGGATCGCCAAGCTTCCGCTCGTCCGGTGCCTCGAACACTGCACGGTCGCCCATGGGACCCTCCATCGACCCGAGCAGTTCGACTACATGTTGGGGCTTGGCGACGCGGATCCGTCCCTCGAACTGCTGACCACGCCCGTGTGCTTCTTGGGGCACAGCCATGTTCCAGTCACAGTCCTTCGTCCGAGGGAAGACCCCAGCCGAACGGCGTACACGCCAGATCGAGTGGTGGACCTCAAGGAGTCCGAGCGAGCACTGGTCAATGTCGGCAGCGTGGGTCAGCCGCGAGATGAGGATCCGAGAGCAGCGTTCGCACTGTTTGACAGCGACACGGGCCTGGTTGAGATCCTTCGGGCCGAGTACGACATCGACTGCGAAGCCTCCCGCATCCGCAGGGCGGGGCTGCCTGGAATGCTGGCAGACCGTCTGTATCTGGGGATCTAGCGAGACCGCAGGTAGTGAAGAGAAGCGGGCAGGTTCTCGAGACCATCCTCCCCAAGGCTACCCGCGAAAAGCTCGCTGATGTCTCGCAGGGGCTTCACATCGCCCCGAAAGACATAGGTCCTCGCTTCGGGGTTGGAGCCGACAGCGATGAGCACCTCCAAGATCGACCCTGCGTTACAGCGCTTGCCGTCGACTTCCAATTCTACCGGGGTGCCGTGATGGCCGACGATGTTCACGATCAGCGCCGCGGGTCGGGCGTGGAGCTTGAGGTGGGGGGGTAGCTCCACCCGGAGCTCCCGGAGCTCCATGTAGGTGGGAAGCAGTGCCTCGGCCGCGGCGCGGCCATGCTGCATGAGAGCATCGGCCCAAAAAAGCAGCTCGTTCAGCATCAACGCCTGAACCTGGTCGCCATCGACGAGACCGGCGATCACGCGCCCGCTGGAGTCCTCGCGCACTTCCAGCTCGTGTCGTTCGAGAAAGTGAGCGAGCACGGTGGTGGTCTCTAGCAAGTGCAAAGCCGCGGAGAGGTGTCCGCGCAATCGAGCGAGCCGATCGTCCTTGGCCTCGACAACGGTGTTCTTGATGTAGGTGTCGTACGTCGACTGGAGGTTGTGAACCGTGGCTTCGTAGACGCGGGCCTGCTCTTCCTTGCAGATGGCCGCGATCTTGCGACGGCGATCTTGGGCACCCTCGAGTCTCTGGATGCGGAGGCCTTCGAGCATGGTGCAAGCAGAGATGTACTTGGATGCGATCTCCGCGATGCGCTGAGTGTCGTCTCCAGGTTCATCTTGCCCAATGTTCCGGGGAAGCCGGCGTCGGATCGCATCGAAGTCGTTGGCCTCGGTGGCCTCGGTGCTGATGTCCCATGCGGCTCCCAGGCGCGAGAAGTCCTGCCTCATCCGCGACAGCAACTCGACCGAGCTGCGCTGCAAGAAAGAGCGACTGGTCGTGAGAGAGGCTCGCAGGGCGCCAGCCTCCGCTTCCGAAAGAGAAACACCGAGTCCATAGGACTCAAGCCGACTCTCGAGGTGGGAAAGACTGAAACCGGCCAGCGACAACCAGCGCACGCTCGCGACCAGCTCCCGGATCAAGGCATAGGAGCGGTTGAACTTGGCGCCGTGGTCGTCAAGAAACGACTCGAGCTCGTTGGCCGCATGAGCGAGGCGATAGAGGTCACCCTTCGACCAAGGTCGTTCCCGCTCTGTGAGCAGGGCGTTGGAAAGACGGCAGAAAGGGGCGCTCTGCTGCCCAAGAAGGGGGGCGAAGGCGGTCTCGACTACGATGACTTCTAGCGGGCGGTCTGCGGTCACGCGAGCAAGGTAGCAGGGCCGGCGGTGGGAGGGAAAGGTCTTCAGCCTCGATGCGCTAGGAGTTCGCTTTCTTGTCAAGAAGGCATCGAGCACGGGACGATCCGCGGCTCTGGTCCTCGGTCCCCGGGGACACACAAAAAAGGAGCCCGCCATTTCCGCCGAACGCTGCCTAGAAACGTATCTCCTCGAGATCAACGAGACCCCCCTGCTCAACGCGGAGCAGGAACAGGAGCTCGCGCGCCGAATCCAGCGCGGCGATCCTCAAGCGCGGGAGCACATGGCGCGGGCCAACCTTCGCCTTGTCGTCTCGATCGCCAAAATGTACGTGGATCGAGGGCTCTCTCTCCAAGATTTGATCGCCGAGGGGAACTTCGGCCTTCTGAAGGCGGTCGAGAAGTTCGATCCCGAGGCGGGGTGCCGCTTCTCCACCTACGCGACCTGGTGGATCAAGCAGTCCATCCGCCGCGCCTTGGTGAACACGGTCAAGTCCGTGCGTGTGCCGAGCTACATGGCCGAGAACATCTCCAAGTGGCGGACCGTCAGTCAGGAGTTTGTCTTCCGCCGCGGCCGGATGCCTACGGTCGAAGAGGTCGCTCTAGAATTGGGCATTCCTGAAGAAAGCTGGTCTTTGCTGAAGCGTACGATCCAATCTTCGAGCTTGGGTGCCCAGGTCTCGCTCGACCTGCTCACGGCCAACCAAGACACCGTCGAGGACCAAGACACGAAGTCCCCCGACGAGGAAACCCTCGACGAGGACCTACTCCAGCGGCTCGAGGAGCTGCTCGATGTGATCGACGAGCGTGAGGCCACGATCCTGAGGCTCCGCTATGGCCTCGGAGCCAACGGCCAAGAGCCCATGACCCTCAAAGAGATCGGGAAGGTCGTCGGGCTCACTCGGGAAAGGGTGCGCCAGATCGAGCGTGAAGCCCTACGCAAGCTCTATGATGCGATGGGCGGTGAGCGCAGTTGATGGGGACAGGGAGCACACAGGAACTTGCGTCGCTCCCCGAAGCTCCCGCGGGCACCCCGATCTACATCCACCTGCCGTTCTGCGCGGCCAAGTGCCACTACTGCGACTTCTACTCGGTGCCGGCCGAGGGGCAGAACGTGTCCGGTACGGTGGAAGCCGTCGCCGCCGAAATTCGCCGAAGGGCACCGAAGGCCCCAAGAACGGTGTTCCTCGGCGGGGGCACTCCTAGCCTCCTATCCGTCGAGCAGCTAACGCTGATCCTAGGCACACTCCAGGAAGTGTCGGGGTTCCGAGAAAGCGCCGTGGAGGTTACGGCGGAGTGCAACCCAGAGAGCCTTGACCTCGAGAAGGCTCGCGCTCTGCTTGAGCTTGGGGTCAATCGGGTCTCGATCGGCTTCCAGAGCCTTCGAGAGTCCACGCTCGAGCTGTTTGGGCGGGTGCACAGCTCCGAACAGAGCTTCCGAGCCTACGAAGCCGCCCGCGGCGCGGGTTTCCGCAACGTCAACGTGGACCTGATCTACGCCAACCCGGGACAGTCGATCCAAGACTGGCAGCAAGACCTCGAACGCGTGCTCGCGCTCGGCCCCGACCACATCTCTGCCTACAACCTCACCTTCGAAGAGGACACGCTCTTTCGACGCTGGCTCGAACAGGGCAAGCTGCGCCCCCACGCCGACGAAGTGGAACTCGACTTCTTTTGGCTCACCCGCGAGCGCCTTTCCAGAGCAAGGCTTGAACCCTATGAGATCTCTAACTTCTCTTTAAGTGGATATCATTGCCGACACAATGTCAATTATTGGCACAACGGTCCCTATGTGGGCATCGGTCCCTCGGCCGTAGGCAAGGTCGGATCCCGCCGTGGGGGCAACCTACGCCACCTCGGCCAGTATCGCGCCCGAATGCGCGACGGTCGTAGCGCGCTCGACTGGCACGAAGCACTGCCAGCCTGGGCCCGACTTGGGGAGACGTGGTGGCTGGGACTGCGCTTGTCGGAAGGCCTCCGAGCTGAGGATGCGTGGACGCGGGCCAACCTCGAGGGCTGGGACGCAGCGCGTGACCCTGCGCTCGATACAGCGCGCTGGGCCGAGTCGCATGGATGGATGGAGCAGGTTGACGGCCGGTGGCGGTTGGCCCGCAAGGGTTGGCCCGTCGCGGATGCCGTCGCGCGCGAGTTCCTCAAGCTCGCCACGACGGATCGCCCGCCGCCGACCGACCGGGTGGGCTAGGATCGCGGTCCTTCGCCCGGCGTCTCGCCCGCGGAGAGCCCCGCCACCTCCCGTCAGAGACCGCCTACTGTGAACTACGCCGACCGACTTCACGCCTCCATCGAACGTTGCGGCAACGCTTGCCTCGTCGGTCTCGACCCGCATCTCGAGCTCTTGCCGCCGGAGTTTGGAGACGTCCGCGACGCCGCTCGGCCGAGAGCGGAGCGTGCGCGTCGACTGGCGCAATTTTGCTGCGAGGTCATCGAGCTCGTCGCCGGCAAGGTTCCGGCGGTGAAGCCGCAGTCGGCGTTCTTCGAAGTGCTCGGCGCCGACGGCGTCGCGGCGTGGGAAGACGTCGTCCGCGCGGCCCACGCAGCGAACTTGCTCGTCATCGGAGACGTCAAGCGCGGCGACATCGCCAGCACCGCCGCTGCGTATGCGACGGCCTTTCTGGAAGGCACATGCAAGGACGACGTCGACGCGCTCTGCGATGCGGTGACGTTGAACCCCTTCTTGGGCGCGGACTCCGTCGAGCCGTTCCTCGATGCGTGCTCGCGGACGGGTAAGGGCCTCTACATTCTCGTGCGCACCTCGAACAAGGGCAGCGCGGACTTTCAGCGGCACGGTTCGCCGGAACTCTCCCACGTGGTCGCAGAGAAAGTCGTGAACTGGGGCGAGAAGCTCGTAGGTGCAGATGGCTGGTCGAGCGTGGGTGCTGTCGTCGGCGCAACTCACGGAGCGGAGCTGTGCGACTTCCGCCGCCGCATGCCTCGGACGCCGTTCCTTCTGCCCGGTTACGGCGCACAAGGTGCGAGCGCGCGGGATGTGCTCGGTGCGTTTGAGTTGGGAGCCAGCGGCGCGCCGCGTGGAGCGCTGGTCAACTCCTCGCGCGGAATCACCTTCGCTTGGCGCGAGAAGGCGTACGCGGGAAAGCACTGGAAAGACGCGACGTCCGCGGCGCTCGACCACATGGTCCGCGAGATCAACGGCGCGCTCCTGACCGCGCGCTGAACGCTGCGATGCTCGAAGCGTCGATCCTGTCCGCTCAAGCCATCGGGCTGCCCGCCTTCGCGGCCCATGCGTCCCGGATTCCCGGGTTCGCGCCGCCGCGAACACTCGCTGAGATTCTGCCCCGCGACGATCTGTGGCTGCCGGAAGAGCGCGTCGAGCTCTCGCTGGCGCTC
>JBIKYW010000133.1:0-7846 GCA_044355055.1 Planctomycetota bacterium
CGGCATCGCAAGGTATCGGCCTCACGTCGCAGTGCTCGATGGTGTGCGCGAGCTCGCTGCGCCGGGAGCCTGCTGCGTGGTCACCGGACAGCAGCCCGGTTTTCTCGGTGGGCCGCTCTACACGCTCATCAAGGCTCTCCACGCGATTCGGCTCGCGCGCTCCCTCGCACAGGCGTGGGAACGACCCGTGGTGCCGCTCTTCTGGAACCACGCCGACGATCACGACGTCGCCGAAGTGCACCACGCGTGGGTTTTGAACGACAACTTCGATCTGCAACGGCTCGGACTCGCCGGACTTTCGTCGGGAAAACAGCCCGTTTCACGCATCGTGCTGCACGAGGACAAACAACACATGTCCGCCGTGCGCGAAGCGCTGCGCCAGCTCTACGGACGTCAGCCCCACGGCGAAAGCGCGATCGAGCTCTTCCTGCCGCGCGACGGCGAAACCTTCGCCAACGCGTTTACGCGCGCGATGACCGAGCTACTCGGACCCTTGGGCCTCGTCGTGCTAGAACCAGATTGGATCCGAGAGCCCTTGTCGCGCTCGCTCGCTCGCATCGTCTCGTCGCCGATCGCGGAGTCGCTGCTCGCCGGCGAGACCACCCTGCGTGACGCTGGAGTTCCCGTCGCCATCGAGTCCGCGACAGCGGCGCTTCTCTATCGCGTCGACGAGCGGGGTCGCCACGCGCTGCGCTTGGGAGGGGATGGGTATCGCTACGACAACGAAGAGGGCTCGCGCACTGCGGCGGAACTCGCCGCAGAGATCGTGCAGTCACCGCTGAACTGGTCTCCCGGCGCGCTGCTGCGTCCGCTCGTACAAGACACGGTGTTGCCATCGGTCGCCTACGTCGGAGGTTGGGGCGAGCTCCACTATCTCGCGCAGCTAGGTCCGCTGCGCGACGCCGTCGGTGTTTCACGCACCGCCGCTGTGCCGCGCTGGTCTGCGACACTGGTGGAGAGCGAGACGGCGGACGCCGCGCTGCAACTCGACACAAACTTGGAAGATGTCCTCGCTTCGCGAGGGGCGGCGCTCGCCCAACAAGAAGAGGAGCCCGCACCTGCGGTCGTGGAGGAGCTGCGCGAGATTGCTCTGCGGGCCGCGCGAGAACTCGCGGCGCGCAAGCAGGCGCTGGCGGAACTCGATCGCGGACTTGCGGCGAACCTGCCGCGCACGGGCGACCAGATCCGATCCCTCGTCGAGAAGCTGTGCGAGAAGGCCGAGCGCGTGCACGCCAACCGCGCGGGTCGCGGACGGCGGCTGGTCCGTCGTGTCACGAATGCGCTGTGTCCCCGAGGCGAGCTTCAGGAGAGGGTGCTGCCCGCGCTGCCGTTCGTCGCCCGGCATGGAAACGAATGGGTGAGCGAGCTTCTCGACCAGCTCGGGCCGATCGCCACCGGCCACCTGATCGTGCGCTTGCCCTCGACATCGAAGCCTGAAGAGACGTCCCCATGAAGCTCGACCTACTCGTGATCGCCGCGCATCCCGACGACGCCGAGATCTGCGTGGGGGGGACGATGCTGCGCGCACTCGACGCCGGATGGAAGGTCGGAATCGTCGACGTCACACGCGGCGAGATGGGCTCGCGAGGCACGAGCACGGAGCGCGACGCGGAGACCGCCGCGGCGAATCGGCACCTCGGACTGACCTTGCGCCGCAACCTCGGCCTACCCGACGGGCGCGTCGTGTCAGGAACCGAACCGCGCGAGGCTCTGGCCCGCATCTTGCGGGAGCATGCACCCCAAGTGGTGCTCGCTCAGCACACCGAGGACCTGCACCCCGACCACGCCGCCAGCGGACGTTTGGCACGCGAGGCTTGGTACCTGAGCGGACTCTCCAAGCTCGCCGAGCTCGACGGGGGCCCGGCGGCTGCCCGACCGCGGCGCTTCTATCACTTCATGGGCCATGTTCCGTTCGACCCGACCGTCGTGGTGGACATCGGACCCGTTTGGCAACGCAAGGTCGAGCTGGTGCGCTGCTACCGCAGCCAATTGGAGCCGGCGCACGAGGGCGATCGCGGTCAGCACTTCCTCTTTGGTGCGGACATCCTCGCCCGCATGGAGACGCGCGCACGCTTCTTCGGCGAACGAATCGGTGTTCGCGTCGGCGAACCACTGCTCTCGCTCGGCCCGATCCCGATCTCCGATCCGCTGCGATTGCTCTAGCTCGCCCGCGCCCTCCGAGCCTAGGTGCGCTAGAATCCGGCGGCGATGCGGCGGATTGCACTGATCAACCAAAAGGGTGGCGTGGGAAAGACCACCACCACCGTCAATCTCGGCGCCGCGCTTGCGCGAGCGGGCCGACGCGTGGTCGTGATCGACCTCGACCCGCAGGCCAACCTCTCCCTGCACCTCGATGTGCAGCTCTCGAGCGGAGAGCCTTCGTCGTATGCGGTGCTCCTCGGCAATTGCAGCTTCGCGGCCGCCCTGCGAGACAGCGCCACTCCCGGCCTGCGGCTCCTGCCCTCCAACATCGACCTCTCGGGTGCCGAGCTCGAACTTGCCAACGCTTTCGGGCGCGAGCTGATCCTGCGCGATGCGATCGACGCATGGGAAAAAGAGCACCGCGAGACGCACGGCGAAGCGCCGGCGGACTACGTCCTGCTCGACTGCCCGCCGAGCCTCGGCCTCCTCTCGGTGAATGGACTCGTCGCCGCACACGAGGCTGTGATTTCGGTGCAGACCGAATTTTTCGCACTGCAGGGGATGACGAAGCTCGTCGACGTCGTCGGACTGCTGCGGCGCCGCCTGAACCCGCGCTTGGAAGTGACGGGCTTCCTGCCTTGTCTCTACGACAACCGCACGAAGCTCGCGCGCGAAGTGATCGCTGAGTTGCGCTCGTACTTTCCCGGCAAGGTGTTCACGCGCCCGATCGCCAAGAACATCAAGCTCGCGGAGGCTCCGAGCTACGGCAAGACGATCTTCGAATACGCGCCGGAGTCTTCGGGTGCGCTGGACTACGAGTTGGTGGCGCAAGAGGTGATGGCGCAGGAGTCCCGCGATAGCGAGCTTGCGGCGCGGTATCCGGCGAAGCCGGCGGAAGAACAGCCCGCGGCGAAGCCGAGCAAGCCCGCGCCGAAGAAGAAGGCCGCACCGCGCGAAGCGGCTCCAGAACCCAAGCTGGCCGTGGTCGAGCTCGAGCCCAAGGCCGTGGCGACGCCCGATCGTTCCAAGGAAGACGAGCTGCCGGAATTGCCGCCCGATGCGGTGATCTTCGAAGGCTCGCTCGACGAATAGAGCCGTGACTCGCCAGCTGCGCATCGGCGTCCTCTGTCACCCGACGTACGGCGGCTCGGGCGTGGTGGCGAGTGAGCTGGCGCTCTCGCTCGCGGAGAGCGGCCACGAGGTGCACGTCTTCAGCCACGAGGTTCCGCCGCGACTCGCGCGAAGCCCGGGGTTGGTCCAGATGCATCGTGCACAGGGAATCCCGTATCCGCTGTTCCACTCGACTCCGCACGACCTCGCCATCACGTCGGCCATCCTCGACGTCCATCGAGCCAGCGGACTCGACATCCTGCATGCGCACTACGCGCTGCCCCACGCTGTTTCGGCGTACCTCGCGCGCGCCGCTGCACAGTCCGATCGCGATCGCCCTGCTCCCCGCATCGTGACCACGCTCCACGGAACGGACATCACGCTCATCGGGAACGACCCTTCCTATGCGCCGCTCACGCAGTTCGTGATCGCCGCAAGCGATGCGGTCACCACGGTGTCGCACTGGCTCGCGAACGAGACGCGGTTGCGCTTTTGTCCCGATCAGTCCGCACCGTGCGCGATCGAAGTCATCCACAACTTCGTCGACACGAACTGGTTCTCCCCGAGTTCGCGACGGGAAGCGAGCGCATGTCGTCGTGGCGATGGACCGACGGTGGTGCACGTCAGCAACTTCCGCGCGGTGAAGCGCGTGCCGTGGCTCGTGCGCGCGTTTGCGCGCTGCTTGCAAGGTCGCGCGGCGACGCTGGTGCTCGTCGGCGACGGTCCCGAGCTCCCGGAGTGCCGCAACGTCGCGCGCGAGCTGAAGATTGCGGACCGAGTGGTCTTCCTCGGCGAGCGCGACATCCTGCCCGAGCTGCTCGCGCCCGCCGACGTCTTCGCCCTCTCGAGCTCCTCGGAATCGTTCGGACTCTCGGCGCTCGAAGCGATGTCGTGTGGAACGCCGGTCGTCGCGACGGACGTGGGCGGCGTCGGTGAAGTCGTCGAGCACGGGGTCACAGGCCTGCTGGCGAAACCCGACGACCTCGACGGATTCGCTGCACACCTCGCAAGCTTGCTCTTTTCGCCAGAGAAGGCTCGCACCATGGGTGAGGCGGCGCGCGAGACCGCTGTCTCGCGCTTCGGTCGTGCGCACATCGTCGCGCGCTACGAGGCGCTGTACCGTCGAGTGCTCGGCATCGAACCGTGAACGAGCCTCTGTACTTCGACTCCAACGCGACCGCGAGAATGCGGCCGGAGGTCCTTGACGCCTACGTCGAAGCGCTCCGAACGGTCGGAGGGAACCCGTCGAGCCTGCACGAACCCGGTCGTCGCGCGCGCCATCTGCTCGACGATGCTCGCGAGCGAATCGCCGCCGCACTGCACGTTCACGAGGACGAGCTCGTGTTCACTTCAGGTGGAACCGAGTCGAACAACCTTGCCCTCTTGGGCTCGCTGCGGCCGTCGCCCCGCGGCCGCATGCTGGCTGTGAGTGCCATCGAGCACTCGTCCGTGCTAGGTCCCGCTCGCGCGCTCGAACGCGAAGGCGCGAAGCTCGTGCTCTTGCCTGTGGATGAAACGGGAACGGTGAACCTCGAAGTACTGCGGTCGACCCTGCGCGAGCCACAGCTCGCCCTCGTGAGCACGATGGCCGCCAACAACGAGCTCGGCACCTGTGCACCTCTCGAGGAGCTGTCCGCGGCGCTGAACGACGCGCCATGCCGCCCGCGCTGGCACATCGATGCTGTGCAAGCGCTGGGACGTATCCCGCTCGACTTGCGGGGGCTGCGCGTCGACCTCGCGAGCTTCAGCCTCCACAAGCTCGGGGGACCGCTCGGCGTCGGCGTTCTCTACCGCCGCGCCGGAGTGTCTCTGGAGCCGTTGTTCTGGGGTGGAGAACAAGAACAAGCTCTGCGGCCGGGGACCGAGAACGTCGCGGGGGCCGTGGCTGCCGCGCGCGCCATCGAGCTCGCGGTCGCCGAGACCCACAGTCACGCTGCCCGACTGCGACGGCTTTCCGCCCGACTTTGGATGGAACTTGCTGTCAAGTTGCCCCAAGTCCGCCTGCTCGGACTGCCCATCGAACACCCCCGCCGTCTCCCGGGCACCTTGAACCTCCTGTGCCCCAAGATCGACGGGAAGGTCCTTGTGATGCGGCTCGACCTGGCCGGACTTGCGATCAGCGCTGGGTCCGCGTGCGCCAGTGGCTCGCTCGAACCGAGCCACGTGCTCCGCGCGATCGGGTGCAACGAAGAGGAGGCGCGCGCTGGCCTGAGGCTCTCCTTGGGGCGCGAAGTCGGCGACGAAGATGTCGACAGAGCCGTGGAGATCCTGTGGAGAACCTTGGGGGCGGCGAACGTAAATGCAGACGCCGCCAAGGGCTTGTGAGTTCTTGGTTGATAGTGGGCCTCGGAGTGGTTGACAGGTCCGACCTGCCGCCGTCGAATGCGCCCTCGCGTTCGTGACCGTCTCGGTTGCTTCGACGTGCCCCAGCACCCCTGCGATTCGCCCTCCAACGCCCTCGGCCGTTCTCCCTGATCATGCCCACACCCTGCGTTCCAAGCTGGGGGCCTTAGAGGAACGAACGAAGCTGTAAGGCATGTAGATAAGACCCAGAAGGCGCCACCAGCACCCCCTGGAGGCTCCTCGGCCCGCCACCCTCGGGTCGCGCCACGCCCGCTGTTCCACCACCACCCCGACCGCGCGGAGGGCCCCCTCGGCGCCCCCGCCCGAACGCAGTCCCCCCGATGCACCCTGACCAAGATCCCAGCTTCGACAGCGACGGAGTCGCCCTCCCCGAGGAGTTCGCGCCCGACGCTGTCCGCGAGAGCCCGAGTACGGACTCGGCCGACGGCACCGGAGCAGACCTAGCACTCGCGCAGCAATGGGACCTGGTGCTGGAGGAGCTTCGCAAGCACCTCAATCGCCAGCAGATGGAGACCTGGTTCCGCACAGCGACGCTCCGCGCCGCAGGGCCGGAGGGGATCGCGATCGTCGTACAGAACTCCTTCACCTCGAACTGGCTGCGCTCCGCACCCTATCTGGGCGCTCTGGAAGCGGCCGCCCGCACCGTATTCGGTGAGAGCTGGCCGATCCAGATCGTGGTCGACCCCGAGCTGGCCGTCCGCGGCCGCGCGGCCGCGCCGACGCCGAACGCTGCATCTTCGATCAGGCCGTCGCCCGCCACTGCGCCGGTCGCCGCGCAGCCGCGCACTGGCCGCGAAGCTCGCGGCGGCCAGGAAGCAGGCCTCTTGTGGAGCTCGGATGTCGCGCTGAACCCGCACTACCGCTTCGACAACTTCGTCGTCGGTCCGTGCAACCGCTTCGCATACGCGGCGGCGGTCGGCGTCTCGGAGTCTCCGGGCAGGTCCTACAACCCGTTCTTCCTCCACGGCTCCGTCGGTCTCGGCAAGACGCACCTCCTGCAGTCCTTGTGCTACTCGCTGCTCGAGCGCGATCCCGAGACGCGCATTCTCTACCTGTCGTGCGAGACGTTCATCAACCACTTCATCAGCGCGCTCGAGAACGGCGACCTGCAGAAGTTCCGCAACAAGTACCGCAACGTCGACGTGCTCGTCGTGGACGACATCCACCTGCTCGCCAACAAGGAGCGCACGCAGGAGGAGTTCTTCCACACGTTCAACACGCTCTACAACGCCTCGAAGCAGATCGTGCTCTCCTCGGACTCGCCCCCGAAGGAAATCCCCACGCTGCAGGACCGCCTCGTGTCGCGCTTCAAGTGGGGGCTCGTCACCGAGATCGAGAAGCCGTGCTACGAGACGCGCATGGCCATCCTGAAGCGAAAAAGCCGCGAAAAAGGCAAGGAAATCCCCGACAGCGTGGCGCAGCTCGTCGCCGAACACGTGGATTCGAACATCCGCGAGCTCGAAGGCGCGGTCAACCGCTTGCTCGGCTATGCAAGCCTGAACGCGCTCGACGTGACCCCTGATCTCGCGCGCCACGTGCTGCGCGACGTGTTCCTGTCACCCAAGGGACAGCCGTCGATGGACGACATCCTTCGGTTGGTTACCTCACACTTTCAGATCAAGGTCACGGAGCTGCAGTCTCGCCGTCGCACGAAGGCGATCGCGCACCCGCGCCAGATCGCGATGTACCTCGCGCGCACGATCACGCGCCACTCCCTCGAGGAGGTCGGTGGGTTCTTTGGCGGTCGCGACCACACGACCGTGCTCTATGCCGTCGAACAGATCGAGAAGCAGATGAAGGCGGATGACCGCTTCCGAGCGACGATCCAGGGGTTGCTCAGTCAGCTGCAACGATGAGTCCGAGGCGCACCGACGAGCAGCACGCTCGCGGTGGGATCGCGACCATCGTGTCCACGCCCATCCTCTCGCTTCCCAGACCGCCGACCAGGTTCGTTGACCTGGCTCGGCGGTTGCCTTTTCTAAGGCCTCCTCAGGGGGCTCAAACTGCAACGGCAATGCGACCTCGGGTCTCACAGCTCGCTGATCCTGCCTGTCGAGAACATCGTCGAGAACCTGTGGAACACCCCTTCGAAAAGCTGCGGAGTAAATGGGGGCTCTTGGGTACAAGCCGAGGGTCGAAACTGCTCCCAACTTCTCCCCGTGGAAGGGTGTGGAAACGCAGGCCGGTCCTGCACGTTTCCTCCACACTTTTCCGCATCCACAAGCTCCCT